>CAYPYZ010000062.1:0-10063 GCA_964414805.1 uncultured Paludibacter sp. | reverse complement strand
ATCCACTAAAAAATTGGATACGGGTTTCAGTTTAAAACCGAAATACGGATTCACAGGTGTATAAACATCCTTGATTCTTACATCCCTGAAAATGTATGGATTTTCAGTATAGATAGTATTCAAATCTGCAATTTTCAAACTACCCACCACGCCTGCATAGATTGCAAACCATTTGGGTGCAACCCGCCATTCACCACTGATATCAGGCATAGGATTGAAAACTCTACCATGTACAAACGAAAAATCCGTCTTTAAACCTGCTCGCAAATACCAATCATTGCCTTCCATCAAGTAATAAGGATTGAAGGAAAATACTGCATAATAAGGATGAAAATCAGTTTGCGTAGTATCTAAAGCATGATAAAAGATATTGGTAAAATCCACATTCACCCCTAAACGATGCGATCCTAATTCCCTTTCAAAACCATAACTTGCTTTTGCAATGGTTTCTTTTAAATCATCAGCGGAGTCAAAGAACTCATAATTTAATGCAGCTTGATGCTGGGTGCCTATGACTGTCGGTAGGCTTTGAAAACCCACTTGCGCATGGTATTTCCATAATAAATTGTGGAGCGGATTATTGGCTATATCAAATAGACTAATCGTTGTGCTGTCACTTAAAGCTAAATAGTTGGGCAAAGGCAAAGAATCTGCATAGCCGGTCAAATCAAAACTATCCCCTGAAATCCCTTTAAAATTATCTCCATAATAATTGAAATACCTATTGGAAACGCCCACATTGGCATACAAATCATAGTCAGCGAAAAAGTGATTATAAGCAAGATTGGCCTTACTAAAAGCATGTTGCTTTTTACCAAAAGTAGCTAAATGGTTCACTCTTAAATCCAAGCGATCTTTCTCTGTATTGATAACGGGCAAAGCAATCTCGCCCAAGGTGTTCCAGTAATTACCGGCACCCAAGCGAATAAAAGCTTCTTTGGATTTGGGCACAGCACTATGGCTAACAGCCTGTTCCGAAAGCGTAACAATTTGTTTTTCCAAAGGGATGGGCTGATAAATTTCAGTATAATCAACCTTAGCTTTGGTGTTATCCACCCGCGTAACTTCCGGGATGGCAGTGATTTTACCGGCATCTTCTACCGCAGGTTCGTAATTTTTTTCAATGGTGATATTGCGCTCAATTTTCTCTTGAGCAAACAATATAGGGCTTGTCAAAGCTACTAAAACAACCGTCCAATATATTCGAAATCTTTGCATATTCATTAAGTTTTGTGAGAACGTCATAGTCAATTAATTACTTACTTTTGATTTTTCCCTGATAGCGATATCGTTCAATCGCTTCGTGATCATCTCTTGTATATCGTCTTGCACTTTATAATTGCGTTGCAGACTAAGCAAGTATTGTTTTGCTTGAAAATCCTCTTGCTTATCAATGTAAATGTCTGACAGTAAAATAAATCCACGTGCTAACCAATACGGATAGGGTGTGTTTTTCTTTGTAAAATCTACAATTTCCTTTTCTGCATTGTCTTTTTCACCATTGTCATAATACACTTGCGCTAATAGGAATTTAGCTTCTGCACCAAAAGCGGTGCGGGTATCTTCAGCCAAGTTTTGCAAATCATTCAATGCCATAGTCGAATTATTCGAAGCAATATAAGCTTTGGCTCTATGGTATTTAGCTTCCACAATGACTTCCTGTGCCGATTTGGGGTCGTTGACAATTTCATTAGCAATAGCAATGATTTTCTCTTGCGCTTTCAGTTCTTGACTACAACGTAAAACACCCAACCTTGCAATATTCTTTTTCTCGCCCGATTGTGCAATGGTCAGTAAAGCTTCAAAATGCTCCAAAGAAGCAGTATAATTCCTTTGATCATAAGTGATTTCGGCAGCGCGCGTCATCGCCTCTTCCATATAAGGGTTTCCCTTGATTTTAATCGCCTTTTGATATTCGGATAACGCTTGATTATGTTCATTGATGCGGTAATAGCTATCTGCCAAATAGAATTGTGCAGTGGTGCAGTATTTACCACCCGGACAATAATTATTCAGGTAAGTCATAAAGCCGCTGATAGCCTGCTTATAAGCTGATTGCATATACTGTTTTTCTGCCGCAATATAGCTGATAGAATCTTCATGATTGGTGCTGATAAAAGGTGTTTTCATATCCAATGTTTTCACGTAAGCCAAATAGGTAGGCACTTCATTGGTTTCTATATAAATACCCTCCATGCTTTGCAGGGCTGTAAAGGCTTCCACCGAACCGGGGTATTGTTTTACAACCTCTTTATAGGCAGCAATAGCCTCCGCATCTTTTTCTTGATTTTGATATACCATACCTATCTCGAAAGCGGCGGTACGTGCCAGGTGACTATTGGGTTGCAATTCCAACAAGCGTCTATAAGTCTTCAAAGCATCTTGATCATTCTCCAACATTAAATACGCTCTTGCTATCTCATATAGCGCATCATCCACATATTCAGATTTGGGATAAATGGCTACTAAGTCGTTCAAACGGGATATTTTAGTGCTATAATTTTTTAAGATACCGGCAGTATAACCACTTTGGAAAAGGGCATAATCACCGGTATTTGTACTTAAATTGGCAGAGCGTGTATAGGTCAATTCCGCATTGCGGAAGTCCCTATCGTAGAAATAACAATCCCCAATGCGGTTTAAAGCATCGGTGAAAATATCAGATTTCTTATTGCGTTCTAAATTGGTGTATTGCTCAAAATAGCTTCTTGCCAATTTAAAATTCTTTTTTGCAAAATAAGCATAGCCCATTCCATAATGCGCAGCAACATAGTTATTGCTTTTTTTTGCAGAAGCAAACTTAAAGAAAGCTGTTAAATCTGCTATACTTTTATCTTGTTGCCCTAAACGATAATAGCTTTCCGAACGCCAATAATAGCTTTCAGGTGCATAGTTTCCAGCAGGAGCACTTTGAATAGAGAGGCTAAACTGCTCGCTTGCCTTTTTGAAGTTTTGTTGTGCGAAAGACTGCGTACCCAATTGATACAGAATATATTGCTTAGCTTCTTGTATCTTTTGATTAGGATTAGCCACTTTCTGGATAGATTCATATGCCACTTCATAATTGTTGGTAGTCATATATTCCATGGCTAAATAATCTTTGACCTTATTGGCATTTTTGGAGTTAGGAAACTCAGTTAAAAATTGCTCCAAAGCACTGATAGACTCGCCAAAAGCAGCAGTAGTTTCATAGGTTGTCAAGGCATAATTCAATAGCGCTTCTTCTCTGACTTGCGTGTCAAAATTTGTATTTAAAGCAGCTTCAAACGCCAAGCGTGCATTGTCTTTTTCATTGATATTGATATAGGCATTACCCAGATGCAAATAAGCATTTTCCGTAAGTGCATCAGCTTCAGTAGTAACCCGCTGTAGATACGGGATGGCAGTATGATCTCTTCCTAATTGCAATAATGCCACACCCAACCAATATATATCCTTGCGCAAAGCCTGTTCAGTGCTACTTTCATACTGTCTTAAATAATCCACAGCCTCATCATAATACCCATCAGCATAGGCCATTTCCCCTTTGATACGATAGATTTCCCCACTATCCGGATGGTCGGGGTAATGCTCGATGATATACTCAAATCTATCATTCATTTGCGCCTCATCACCTAAGTAATAATAGATTTGCATCAAATAGAAAGCTACTTTTTCCTTATAAACAGGGTGGTCTTCTACCTTTAAAAATCCTGTATGGGCTTCGGTGTAGTTGCCTAATTGATAAGCAATATAGGCATGGTAATAAGTAGCATCTTCTTGTTGTTCAAAATCCGTTTCTTTCAAGTTTTGGAAGATATGCATGGCATCTTTGGACATGCCGGTTTGCATTAAAGCATATGCCTTGTGGAATTGGAAATCCAACTTTTCCTTTTTATTGAAGTTTTTTTCGTTTACCCGATTGTAATAATCTAAGGCTGCTTGGTATTTATCATCCTCGTAAAGCAAGGTTCCCATCATGGTATAAACCTTATCTACGAAAGGACTATAAGGATTATTTTGCAAAAAATGCCGTATCAACTCGAAAGCATTTTCTTGTCTAAGCTCAAAAGCATTGGCCAAACAATAAAATTCAGCTTCGTGTCGCTGACCGGCTTGCACGGTTTCAGCTATGCCCAAATACTCCTCAAAACTCCGTAAAGAAGCGAGATGTTTTTGCTGATAAAAAAGTTCCTTACCCTGCTCAAACAGGCGATCGGCATGTGTAAAAATCAATGTTTGCTGTGCTTGATTATAGCTAATTCCCATAATCAACAGTAGCAAAGTTAATTTCAAATTTTTCATATAATTGATATTAATAATCCTTACTGCAAATTTACGTGAATTTATCGATAAAACAATTGTATATCATAGTTTAAAGCTTTTCAGTTATCGGTTGTTAATAACTTTTCACCTAAGTTGTTTATTTAATAGTAATTAATAGCTTATTTTTGCAAGAAAATAAAATGAGACGTATTTCCCATTCATCAGAAGAAGAGCACAATGAATCCGTCAAACGATATGAGGCATTCATTGCAAATGCTGCTACATCCGGTTATTTTGATGTAGAGGAGTTAGAGGGTATTGTCGATTATTATTTACATAGGGGTCAGACCAAAAATAGCTCGACTGCTTTAGAGTTTGGACTAAAATTACATCCCAATAGTTTGTCTTTACGCATTAAGCGCGCTAAAATTTATTTGGCTACGGGCGAGACTAAAAAAGCTTATACATTATTAGAATCATTAGGTCATCAGAACGATTATGAGCTTATCTTATTGAAGATTGATGCCTTGCAGAAATTGGGCAGAAAACAGGAGTCTTATGCTTTGTGTGATACGCTTTTAAGCAATGATAATGGTGATATTGACCAGCTAAGTTTAGAAATAGCCTATATTTTTCTGTCAGATTTCGATATAGAATCAGCTTTGAAATACCTGCAAATTGGGGAACAATTTAATCCTCTCAATGATGAGCTATTGTATGAATTAGCGCTCTGCTACGAACATCAGGGCGATAAGGTCAAAGCGGCCGACACCTATAGTAGAATCATTAAAATTGAGCCTTACTCGGCTGAAGCTTGGTTTAATTTGGCGCAGATGTATTTCGCAAGCAATCAATTAGATGATGCTTTGCATGCTTTTGAATATGCACGCACTATCAATCCTTTTGATGCTTTGACGTGCATGCAAAAGGGACATGCCCATTTCCAAAAACAGGAATATCAAGAGGCTTTAGAAGAGTTTTTTGCTTATGAGGAAATGACAGATCATGGCGGTCATACTTATTTGTTTATAGGTGAATGTTACGAAAGACTTGAAAAATATGCGGAGGCCATTACCTATTACATGAAGGTTTTGAGACAAGATCCAAATAATTTCGATGCTTTGATAGGGCTTACAGTTTGCCACTTGGAGCAGGATTTATATCATGAAAGTATGCCGTATATCAAGCGTGCCATTGAATTGCAAAATGACGATGCAGATGCTTGGATTTATTTTGCGGAAGCCCTTATGGGAATTGAAGATTCGGCAACGGCTTTATTGGCATATTTAAAATCCATTGATTTCAATCCTAATCAACCGGATACCTTGATGAATATTGCTGCCATTTTGATGGATCAGCATGAGTATGAATCGGCTCTCGGTTATTACCAACAAGCCTTAGCCTTAGATGAATATCACGAGTTGGAAAATATACATGTGTTTATGGCAGTAGCATACCATTTAGTTGGTAATGCTGAGGAATCGCAAGTTTCATTGGCAAAAGCGATGGAAGAAAATTTGGATGCCATGACCTTATTTCAAGCAATCATTAGAACTGAATCAGATACAGATATTAGAAAACTTTCTCATAATGCTACCTAAGAAATTTTTAATCCTTTTTTTTATTTTAAGTATAGGATTTACGTCCTATAGCATGGCTTCCACAGCTGATACCCCCCATGTGAAACCCTCTGTTTTCGAGCAAGTCGGTAATTGGTACGAAGAAAACATGAACTACTATACCATCACTTTGTTGATGACTATAGAGAGCTCTTTTATTCCGTTTCCATCTGAAATAGTGATACCGCCTGCTGCTTTTATAGCCAGCAAAGAGGATAGTCAATTGAATGTGTATTTGGTGGTTTTGTTTGGGACTATCGGTGCATTATTAGGTGCTTATATAAATTATTTTTTAGCCCTATTTTTAGGTCGGCCTTTATTGTATAAATTTGCAGATAGTAAGTTAGGCAGGATGTTTTTATTGAGTTCTGCCAAAATTCAAAAGGCTGAGGATTATTTTCAAACGCATGGTAAAACTTCTACCTTTGTGGGTAGATTGATTACGGTTATTCGGCAACTTATCTCTATTCCGGCAGGTTTGGCAAGGATGAATTTATTCACGTTCAGTATATATACCTTTTTAGGTGCCGGCATTTGGAATATAATTTTAGCTGTTTTGGGAGTAATTTTGCATAAGCAAATGGATGTCATTAAAACATATTCGCATTTGATTGGTTATGGAATATTGGTGATAGCATTGATAGCCGGCAGTATATATGCTTTATGGTTTTTTAGAAAGAGGAGAAAAAAATGAGGTATTTTGGATTGATTGGTTATCCACTTCGCGTAAGCTTTTCGCGCAAGTTTTTCACGGAGTTTTTTCAAAAAGAAAAAATTGCGGCGCAGTATGACTTATATCCCTTAGAAACTATCAAGGATTTTCCTGCCTTATTGCAAAAGCAGCGGCTGAGTGGATTGAATGTGACTATTCCGTATAAAGAATTAGTGTTGCCTTTTTTAGATGAATTGGATGAAACAGCTGCGGCTATAGCGGCAGTGAATGTGATTAAATTCATGGAGCTTCATGGGGAAATACGATTGAAAGGTTATAATACTGACCTGATTGGTTTTGTTGATTCTATCAAAGCTTTCTTGAAAAAACATCATACCAAAGCCTTGATATTGGGGACTGGCGGTGCATCTAAAGCGGTGGATTATGGTTTGAAAACTTTGGGTTTAGCAACCCGTTTTGTTTCCCGCAATGGCAATGAAGATGTGTATAGTTATGCTGATTTGAATGAAAGTATCATGCAGGAATATACGGTAATTGTGAATACTACGCCTTTGGGTATGAGTCCGAATGTGGATGCTTGCCCGGATATTCCTTATGAGTTTTTGACCGAAAATCATTTACTTTATGATGTGATATATACGCCTGAAGAAACCTTATTTTTAAGTAAGGGCAAGGCTCAAGATTGTGTTATTATCAATGGGCTGCAAATGCTGCATGGACAAGCAGAAGCAGCTTGGAGGATTTGGAATGAAAAATATTAAAGCACCATATACCTTCGATAGGGTAGTCAGATTGCTGATAGGATTAGCCATTATTGTTGTGCTGATTTTATTGGTAAAAAAACTCAGTGCAGTTTTAGTGCCCTTTCTAATAGCTTGGATGATAGCTTATTTGCTACATCCAACCGTACATTTTTTCCAATATAGATTGCGGTTTAAAAGTAAGGTGCTTGCCATCACTACTACTTTGCTTTTGTTTTTTGGAAGTATTACCGGTATCTTCTGGTTGGTTGTGCCGCAAGTTGCCAAGGAGTTTAATAAAATGACTGTATTGATACAGAATTTCTCACAAAACTTCGATTTTTTAGGGATTTTACCTGTAAGTTGGCAAGAAGTTATCATGGAGTTTTTCTCCAACACCAACTTCAATGAGCTATTAGGGAATCCAAATTTAATGGAGATAATCAAGAAAATTGCACCCCAATTGTGGACTATGTTGAATAGCTCTTTGAACTTTGTTTTAGGGCTGATGGTGGTTGTTATCGTACTGTTATATTTGATTTTTATCTTAAAAGATTACGAGAATATCACCGGTGGTTTTCCTGCTATTATTCCTGTCAAATATAGGGCATTGGTGACTGGTATTTTGCATGATATAGAGACCGGCATGAGTAGGTATTTTCGTGGACAGGCCTTGGTTGCTTTGATAGTGGGCGTGTTGTTTATCATAGGCTTCCTCATCATAGGTTTCCCAATGGCCATAGTGTTTGGAGCTTTTGTAGGCTTGCTCAATTTGGTACCGTATTTACAGACGGTGGCTATTGTTCCTGCTGCACTGCTAACGGTATTGAAAGCTGCGGAACCCGGACATAGTTTTGGGGGAGTCTTGTTAGGCGTTATCATCGTTTTCGTGGTAGTTCAAATCATACAAGATCTATTTTTAGTTCCCAAAATTATGGGTAATGTGACCGGTTTGAAACCTGCTGTCATTTTATTATCTTTGTCGATATGGGGTTCCCTGATGGGGGTGATAGGGTTGATTATTGCGTTGCCGCTGACTACCTTAATCATTTCATATTATAAAAGATGGATTATTGGAGATGATGATTTAAATGATGAAGAGCGAAATCAAGCTATTGAAACAGAGCCTCATGAATTAGAATAAGAGGAAATATTGATATTTAAAAATTTATAGAGAGATTTTTTACAGTTTAAAATAAGCATGAAAGTAAAATCCGTTTTATTTGTGTGTTTGGGTAATATCTGTCGTTCACCAATGGCAGAAGGAGTTTTTAATACATTATTGGAGGATAGGGGTTTGAAGGATAATTATACAGTGGATTCAGCCGGTTTGCACGCTTATCATGAAGGCGATTTGCCGGATAGCCGTATGCGCAAGCATGCCTCTAAAAGGGGATATCATTTGACGCATCGTTCCAGACCTGTAACCGTAGAGGATTTTGATAAATTTGATATGCTCATAGGCATGGATGAACAAAATATCAAGGGTTTGAGAAGTTTGACACAGACTGATACACACAGAGCTAAAATACATCGTATGACAGATTTCTCGAAAGCTATAGATGCAAGGGAAGTCCCTGACCCATATTATGGTGGGGCAGCAGGTTTTGAGCATGTCATTGATTTATTAGAAGATGCTTGTGAAGGTTTAATACAAGAATTACATCAATAATACTTACAATTATGAATAGGGAATTATTAGTAAAATTAATTCAAAAGAATATAGATGAGCTGATTATGCTCACAGAAGGTTTCTTGGAAATGACATCCTATCCACCTGCTATTATCAGCTTGGCTAAGCATAAGACTGATGATATTTGGTCGTACATACATCAGTTAGGCGAGTTGAAGATAGATGCTCAGCCTGTTGAAGCTGCTGATGAAGTGGTAGATGAGGATATAGCAATAGATGATAATGTTGATGAAGAAATCGATGAAGGAATTGATGAAGCGATGGATGAGGATATAGTTGAAGAAACTCCGGAGATAATTGCAACTGTGGAGGAAGTAGTTGAAGTGGCAGTTGAAACAGCTGAGGAGGAAACAGAAGAAGCAATTGAAGAAGAAGACTTAACGGAAGATTTCATCGAAGATGTTATTGAAGATACTATTGAAGACCTTATTGAAGATGAGCAGTTTGGAGATGCCATCAATGAAGATATCGCTTGGTTAGAGGAAGAAAAAGAGCAGCCGGAAGCTACTTCTAAGCCTATTACGCTTGCTGAAAAAATATCTACTAATGCTGCAACGCGTAATGATGCTTTGACCAATGGCGAAAAAGCTGATTTAAATGCCTCTATAGCCAATCAAAAAATTACCGATATTCGTCAGGCGATAAGCATAGGCGATAGATTCAGATTTCAGCGCGAGTTGTTTAAAAACAATGGTGAAGATATGAATAAAACCCTAAGTTATATCGATAAATTGCCATCTATAGAGGAGATTGAAAGCTTCTTGCAATCTAAATATAATTGGGATCAAGAGAGTCCAACTGTGGTGGATTTTTATAATATTGCGAAGCGCAAGTTTTAATATTCTATAGCAATTGATTCAAACAATCCTGTTATCATGAAACTTTTTGTAGTACCAACGCCCATAGGTAATTTGGAAGATATGACTTTCCGTGCTGTCAAGGTGCTGCAGGAAGTTGATTTGATATTGGCTGAAGATACCCGTACCAGTGGGTTTTTACTCAAACATTTTGATATAAAAACACCGGCTATTTCCCATCACAAGTTCAATGAACATAAGTCTATAGAGCCTATTATCCAGCGTTTGAAAGACGG
>CAYPYZ010000061.1:0-10192 GCA_964414805.1 uncultured Paludibacter sp. | reverse complement strand
AGATATATTTCTGAAAAACATTTAGGGATACAATTAGAACTAAACTATGCTCAAAGAGGTTGGAGTGAGGTTGATGGCGCATTTGATAAAAAGCTTGATTACATTGAGCTACCATTTTTATCACATTTTTATTTAGGCAATAAAGCCAAATTTTTCTTTAATATAGGTCCGCAATTAGGTTATATGCTGCATGAAAGTAGCACCAATACAGGTATTGCTGCTGCACATCAACAGAAAACAGCTATACAAAATAGATTTGAATACGGACTGTCAGCAGGTTTTGGCTTGCAATTTCAAATCAAGAAACAAGCATTTCAATTAGAGACGAGGGGGAATTTTGCGGCAAGCGATATTTTCTCCAACAAGAAAACCGAATATTTCGGTAACTCAAATTTAATAACGGCATCGGTCACACTTGGATGGTTGATGCAAGTTAATAAATAAAACAACAATTAATTATGGAAAAGAAAATTCTTGAAACTAAAGTCAATATTTTTAAGTTCAAGGAGTTAGAGCCTGAAATACAGGTTTTGATTACCAAAGCTAAGGAACTTACCAAGAACTGTTATGTGCCTTATTCCCACTTTCATGTAGGAGCGGCTATTTTATTGGAAAACGGAGCGTTATATTTTGGCAGTAATCAAGAGAATGCGGCCTACCCCGCAGGCATTTGCGCTGAAAGAGTAGCGCTTTCCTATGCCAATACTGAATATCCCGATATTCCTGTAAAGGCTGTTGCTATTGCAGCTTGGTCTGAGCACGACTTCACAGAGCGACCAATCTCGCCCTGTGGTATATGTCGTCAAACTTTATTGGAAGTACAAAGGAGATTCGATTCACCCATAGACGTATATATGTTTGGGAAGGATCAAATCTATCATATAGCCGATGTGGAGGAGTTACTCCCCGTAGCTTTTAGCTTACGATAATTGCTTTTCAACCCAAGCTAAAAACGCTTTTCCGAAAGCTTCCAAGGACTCTTTAGTTCTATCATTGATTAAATTACCGCTCTCATCAAATAATGAAGCTGTATTACCAATATAGGCTTCAGGTTGTTGCATGGTTGGAACATTCAAAAACACCAAACTTTGTCGTAGGTGGTGATTGGCACCAAAACCGCCAATGGCACCTATGCTTGAGCTAATTACCGCTCCGGGCTTGCCATCCCAAAGATTTTGTCCCCAAGGACGAGAAGCTACATCCAAAGCATTTTTTAATGCACTGGGCACAGAACGATTATATTCAGGAGTTACAAATAGAAATGCATCTTTGGAAGCTATTTGTTTTCTGAAAGTAGTCCATGCTTGAGGTACATCTGTTTCACAATCCTCTGAATAATGAGCTAAATCACCAATAGCAATAAATTCAAATTCGAAATTTGATGGAGCAAGGTCAACAAATGCCTTGGCTATTTTTTTATTAAAAGATTCTGTACGTAAACTGCCAACTAAAACACCAATTTTATAAGTTTTCATTATCATATAAATTTTAAATGGTTTAACAATCCTTTCACTGCAATCAATAACAACCTACATGAAAGGAAAGTTTCATTTAAAAATTTAATATGCCTATCTATCTTATAGATAGCAATAACAATAAGTAATTTGGGAGTCTATTCTTTGACAAAAGAAACGCTTTGGGCAGGTGTTCTAAGTATATAAAGTCCTTTTTTAAGTTGGCTAAAATCTAAACTATCTTGATCTTTTACATTACTAAAACTGAGCAATCGCTGTCCTAAAATATCATATACGACAGCAGTACTGATCGTTGATTCTGTATTTATAGTAGCAAAGTCTCTAACCGGATTGGGGAATAATTTCAACATGCTTTGGTTGACAACCGGTACCGATGTATTAACGGGAGTAGCTTCTATCTGTAAAGCATTGATATAGTAGAATAAATTGGCATTATTATTATTTTTTCCATAACCAAGATCTATGCGAATTTCATCATTGGCATTAGGAACCATATCCAATAGCTCAAGCAATACTTTATTATTTGAAGCATTGATGGTCTTCTCAACCTCTGTATCTCCGGTCACCCTAAAATAAGTCTCACGGTTGTCAGTTGCATTTCTTGAAGTAAACATTCTAAAACTATAAGTATAATCTTTACTTAATGGATACAAGCGAAAACCTCCGGTTGGCTCAAGTGTACTTCCGAAAATGATTCCACAGCCATAAAAGCTTGATTTAGAAACGTCGGATGGCATATTTAGAGAGGTGTTAGTTGATTCAGGTCCTTGTTGATTAATACCACCAAAAGCGTCATCAATTTCTAAATTAATATGGGTAGTACGACCTTCGGTGTCTTTTAATCCTAAAAAGGTACCATTTTTAGTACTGGTAATATTGTTCCACAAAGGCGAAGTAGTCGGATTACCAAAGCAAATATTAATAGGATAGCTTAAATCCCCATCAGAGTCTCCTATCACAAAATCCTCCATAGAAGTAACCTCAAACGGAGTTTGCACCGCATAATGAGCAGCATTTTTAGCCACTTCTATCTGAAAATCACCCATATTCGGAGTATAGCTATTTTCTAAAACATTTTTTCCGGTTAGTTTTTCAAACCAAGTACAAGCAGCAGTAAATCTTCCTATAGTTAAATCTAAATGATAGCCATCACGACAAAAATTATCACCTACACCACTGGTTCTACCATTCTGAATAGCAGTACCTGCTGGAATAATAAAAGCTAAATCTGGAACGGCAGCTTTTACCTGATTTGTAGCATTGATAATGGCATTATACATGGTCATTTGATTTTTTCCATAATTAGCAAAGCCTGCATGGGTTGAAGTCTGTTCATAAGCCCAAGTCTGATGCAAGAAATATACAACCTCAGGATTTGTAACCCTTGCTTTTACATAAGTCATCAAGTCATTTAAATATGGAAAATAAGTATTGTATTGTCCAGAATTGGGACTGGCCTGTTGGAAGCTGATATAATCCCATGGCTCATCCGTGATACAAGTCTCTAAATTCTGTTCAGCCGTAGCTGTTCTAACACCATTCACAATTTTTCTGTAAGAATAGCTATTCGCATTAGTATTAGCAAATTCATAATGTTGTTGCAAGGAACAGCCGCCATAATAGACATTACCAATAATGAAATTAACATCATCAGCTTCACCTAATTCATATAAATAATTTTCGACTGCATCCATCGAAAAACTGTTCCCGATGGCTAATACACGTATGGTTGTAGCGGCGTTAACTGTTCCAATAACAGTTAAAAACAAAAAAATTGGGAGTAAAAATAATATATTCTTCTTCATAATCAAATAAATAAATTTTGTTAAAAATAACAGTTGACAAATATAGATTAAAATCTAAGTTAAAAAAAATCTTAGATAATCTCGATACCAGCTTTTTCACATAACTCCAATGCCAACTCTCTTAATTTGAATTTTTGTATTTTTCCACTTCCGGTCAATGGGTATTGCTCAACGGTAAACACATATCTTGGTATTTTAAAACGTGCTATTTTATCCTTGCAAAAATCTCGCACGTCTTCTGTAACAAAGTGATAGCCATCTTTCGGGATAATAAAAGCACCTACATCTTCCCCATAACGAGGTGATTTAACAGCTACTACCTGCACATCTTTTACCCCCGGCATGGTATATAAAAAGTCTTCCACCTCCTTGGGTGAAATATTTTCTCCACCACGGATAATCATATCTTTTATACGCCCTGTAATACGATAATTGCCATTTTCATCTTTCACACCCAAATCCCCCGAATGCAACCAACCGTCTTTATCTATCACTTGAGCAGTGGCTTCGGGGTTTTTATAATAGCCTTTCATCACTAAATAACCGCGACAGCAAACTTCACCTTCTACGCATGTTGGACATTCCTCTCCTGTTTCAGGATTTTTTATCATTACTTCTGTAAATTCATAGGGGCGGCCGACGGTAGTCGTTCGCACTTCAAAGCTATCATCTATGCGTGTTTGCGTCATACCCGGTGAGGATTCGGTCAGACCATATACACTGGTGATATCCATAAACATCTTTTCATTCACTTGTTTCATCAATTCAATAGGACAAAGCGCTCCGGCCATGATGCCTGTACGCAAAGAACTCATATCAAACATCTCAAACATAGGATGGTTTAACTCGGCAATAAACATAGTAGGTACACCGTATAAAGCGGTGCAACGCTCTTTATGAACAGATGCTAAAGTTAGCAAAGGATCAAATTTTTCTACCATCACCTGCGTACATCCGTGTGTTAAACAATTCATGGTGGCTAATACCACCCCAAAACAATGAAACAGGGGTACGCAAACACACAATTTGTCGTTTTGCGTGAAGTTCATGTGTACGCCAGTCAGGTAACCATTATTGGTAATATTATGATGAGAAAGCATCACCCCTTTTGGGAAGCCTGTAGTACCTGAGGTGTACTGCATATTCACAACATCATGACAAACAATAGTAGATTTTACCTTTTGCAGCTCTTCATCGCTTTTAGAATTTCCTAATAAAAGCAGTTCGGGCGTGTTGTAAAGTCCACGGTATTTTTCCTGGCCTATGTAAACTATATTCTTTAAATGAGGGAATTGCTCACTGTGTAAATGACCCCTCGCTTGAGTTTTCAATTCGGGAATCAAGCCATAAATCATATCCAAATAATTATAACCGGCAGCACCATCTGTCATACAGAGCGTATGCATATCAGAATCCTCTAATACGAAGGCCAATTCGTGCTGTTTGTAATTGGTGTTGACAGTGATAGCCACTGCCCCGAGCTTGGCACAAGCATATAGAAAAGTCAGCCAATCAGGTACATTTTGAGCCCAAATGCCTACGTGCGTGCCTTTGGTTACACCTATGGCTAACAGACCTTTAGCCATGTCATCCACACGTTCGTTAAACGCTGACCATGTAAAACGTAAATCACGGTCGGAATATACTATATATTCTTTATCCGGTGTTTCTTTAGCCCAATGCTCAACCCAATCGCCTAAAGTAAGATCGTATAATTGCATAATTAAGTTTGTAAAAAAGATTATCAAAGAAGGAGAAATTACGATGATAAATTGATAGTGAAAAAATGAGAATAATAAACTGATAATGGAAGATTTGCAATAGTAAATCCTTACTGATATAAGTCCTATAAAGGCGTATAAACCACCGCAAGAATTTTAGCTGTTTCGCAGGCATGTGAAGTCACCAAATGATCCACTATGGAGTCGTAATAAATACTTTCACCGGTATGCAAAACGTAAATATCCTTACCATAATTCACTTGTATGCTGCCTTCAAGCACATAAATAAACTCTTCACCCTCGTGAGAAGATAATACAGGTTTTTGTTCACAATCTGTTACAACATTAATCAAGAATGGTTCCATCGCCCTACCCGATTTTTTGGAAGCTAAGGCTGTAAAATCTAAATGGGAGTTTGCAGATGATAGTTGACTTGAGAAGGTAACCGGTTTAGCGCTTTCTTCGGATTTAAATACTACAGGTCCCAAAGCCTTGGAATCATCCAAAAAAGTACCCAAACGAACCCCTAAAGCCCTTGCTATCTTGATTAATGGCGCTAAAGAAGGAATATTATCACTGTCCAAAATAAGTTGGATCTGTTCCTTTCTTAAACCTGAAAGTTCAGCTACCTGATCTAAAGAAATGTTTTTGTCAGCACAAAGCGTTTGAATTTTTTTACCAATAATATTATTGCTCATGATATTGAATTGATACAATGGTGAATAAAAATTGACACAAAATGATTAAATTATCGTTATTTTGCCTGCAAAACTAATAATATTTTTGCAATAGCAAAACAAAGCGTTAATTTTGGACGCGACTTAAACAACCCCATGCGTAGATATACTAACTATAATGAAATATTAAATAACCAATTCAATAATAGGGTACAGAAAATCTCTATTAATGCTGGTTTTACTTGTCCAAACCGCGATGGGACCAAGGGTTATGGGGGTTGCACTTATTGCAACAATCAGACTTTTGTACCCAATTATAGTAAACCTACCAAAAGTATCACACAGCAAATTGAGGAGGGGATACTATTTTTTCAAAAGAAAGAAAAATATGCCAACCAAATATACTTAGCCTATTTTCAATCTTATACGAATACCTATGATAGCATAGATAAACTCAAGAATATTTATGAGGAAGCCTTGAAGCATCCGCGCATTAAAGGGATAGTGGTTGGAACAAGACCTGATTGTGTGGATGATAAACTCTTGGATTATTTTGCAGCATTAGCGAAGGAAAGCTACGTGATGATAGAATATGGCATTGAATCAACTTTGGATAGTAGTTTGGAGTTTATCAATCGCGGACATGACTACCAATCTTCCGTAGAAGCTATCAAAGTTACAGCGCAAAAAGGCATCTATACGGGTGCACATTTGATTTTAGGATTGCCCAATGAAAGTCGTGATGACATGTTGGCACATGCTGAAAAAATGAATCAATTACCGCTAACAGCCTTAAAATTACATCAGTTACAATTGGTGAAAGGGACGATTATGGCCAAGCAATTCAGAACGAATCCAGAACTGTTTAAATTATTCACTTTGGAAGAATACATAGATACTGTGATAGATTTTTTAGAAATACTATCACCGGCTATTGCAATTGAAAGGTTTGTTTCACAATCGCCTAAGTCATTGCTTATTGCACCTGATTGGGGTATTAAAAACTTTGAATTTGTGGAGAAAGTCCATAAAAGATTGATAGAACGTGATACTTGGCAGGGGAAGTTATATAATCCTAACTTCTATTCAGAGTAGAAAAAAACATGGGTTTACTTCTATTGAGAATAGGGGCAAATATAGGCTTAGTTCTACTGAGGAAAGAGTTTAATGAATCATTAGGCTGATTCCATTTTTCTTTAAGTTCTTAATAACAAATAAATTCCATAATTTTTTACTACTTTTGTACCGCAAAAAATTCAGGCTCCGTAGTTCAGCTGTATAGAACGTCAGATTCCGGTTCTGAAGGTCGGGGGTTAGAATCCCTCCGGAGTCACACATATGAAACAATTAATGAAACCCGAATATATATTCGAATCAAGCTGGGAAGTTTGCAATATGGTTGGTGGTATTTATACTGTGCTCTCAACACGTGCTGCAACTTTAGCGCAAGAGTTTGGCGACAAACTAATTTTTATTGGTCCTGATGTTTGGCAAAACAACCCCAACCCTTACTTTGAGGAAGATGCTGATTTAATGCATGACTGGAAGGTCTCCATCGCTGAAACACACCAACTTCCTATTCGTATAGGTAGATGGAAAATTCCCGGAAAACCCATTGCCGTCTTGGTAAATTTCCAAGTATTGATGCCGAAAAAGAATGAAATTTATGCTAAGGCATGGGAAATTGCAGGCGTAAACTCTTTACAAGCCTATGGTGATTATGATGAATCATCCATGTTTGGATATGCTTCTGCAATGGTAATGCACAGTTATTACAACTTCCATCAATTAGAAAAAAATCAAAGAGTAGTTGCACATTTCAATGAATGGATGACCAGTTTCGGGGTGTTTTATCTCAAAGAAAATTTACCACAAATAGCCACCTTATTCACTACCCATGCTACTTCCATAGGCCGCTCCATAGCTGGTAATCACAAGCCTTTATATGATTATCTTTACGAATATAATGGCGATCAAATGGCAGAGGAGCTGAATATGGTTTCCAAACATTCAACTGAAAAACAGGCTGCTCATTTGGTGGATTGTTTTACAACTGTCAGCAATATCACTGCAAAAGAATGCAAACAACTATTATTTAAAGAACCGGATATAGTTACGCCCAATGGCTTTGAAAATGGCTTTGTTCCTCAAGGAAAACTATTTACTGAAAAGAAAACAGCCGCTAAGAAAACATTAAAAAAGGTAGCTGAAAAACTGCTTGGATATCCTCTACAAAAAGACGCTTTATTCATTGCAACAGCAGGTAGATACGAGTTTAAAAACAAAGGCTTGGATGTATTCATTGAATCTCTGAAACTATTGAATGATGGTTTAGAGCAAGCACAAGAAATAGTTGCATTCATCATGGTACCCGCATGGATAAAAGGATACAGAGCTGATTTAGCAGCAGCTTTAAAGCATGAAAACAATATTTTGGAAAGTAGTGATAGAACGACCACCCATGAACTGCATGATAGTTTTCATGATTCTGTCATGCGCACCATAGATTGGTTTCATTTAAAAAACAACCTTGATGATAGGGTTAAAGTAATTTTTGTACCGGCTTACTTGAATGGCAATGATGGCATTTTCAATCAGACTTATTATGATTTATTGATAGGTTTTGATCTGACCGTCTTTCCATCTTATTATGAGCCTTGGGGTTATACTCCTTTGGAAAGTATTGCTTTTCATATTCCTACAATTACTACGGATTTATCAGGCTTTGGTGAATGGTCATCTGAATTTTCAAAGGATATCAATGAGGGTGTCGCTATTATCCATCGATCAGATTATAATGGTCATGAGGTGGCTCGAAATATTGCAGTTGCCATACAGCAATACTTACGCCTAAGCAAAACCGCAAGAACGCAAGTCAATAAGAAAGCCGCCACCATTGCAAAACAAGCATTGTGGAAGCATTTTATTGAGTATTATTATCAAGCCTATGCCATAGCGCTTGCGAAGAAATATTAAAAATTTCAATCTTGAACTTCCATTTAGAAAGCCTATAAACTACATAATTCAGCAAAAATTCTATCTATTTATGTTATATAACATGTTTTTATAGTTCCAAAAGCTGTATATTTGCACTTTTTATTTTATAAAACATATTTTTCAAGTAAAATTTTATTATTACCCTATGAACGTAAAAATCAATTCTTACAACCAGGAAAATTGGAAAGAACTAACTGTCAAGGCTTGTATTCCTGATAGCCTTAAAAAGTTAGAAGAGTTAGCTTGTAATATTTGGTGGACATGGGACAATGAGACCAAGGATATATTTAGAAGTATAGATATAGAAGCTTGGTTGGAGTCAGGCTCCAATCCCGTACAGTTACTTAACACGCTGTCGCATGATACCTTAGTTGAACTAAGTGAGGATAAATCCTTTGTTCAGAGATTAAATAAGGCATACGAAAGATTTACGCAATATATCAATGCCCCTAAAAAGGCAGATGTGCCTTCCATAGCCTATTTCAGCATGGAATATGGTCTTACGGAAATTTTGAAAATTTACTCCGGTGGTTTGGGCGTTTTGGCCGGCGATTATTTAAAGGAAGCGAGTGATTATGGTGCTGATATGACGGCCATAGGCTTTTTATATCGTTATGGATATTTCACGCAAGCCCTTTCGGTAGATGGCCAGCAAGTAGCTACTTATGATGCACAAAACTTCAACAATCTGCCATTATCGCAAGTAAAAGACGAAAATGATCATCCTATTGTGATTGATGTCCCTTTCCCTAACAGGACAGTTCATGCTTATCTTTGGAGGGTATGTGTTGGTCGCGTGAAGTTATATTTATTAGATACTGACAATGAACTCAACAGCGAATATGATAGATCTATCACTTATCAATTGTATGGTGGTGATTGGGAAAATCGTTTGAAACAAGAAATCATGTTGGGCATAGGCGGTATGCTTGCTTTAAAGAAATTGGGTATCCAAAAGGATGTATACCATTGTAATGAAGGCCATGCTGCTTTAATTAATGTACAACGTTTGGTGGATTATGTAGCTGAAGGTTTATCTTTCGCTGAAGCCAAAGAGGTAGTACGTGCCAGCTCTTTATATACTGTTCATACGCCTGTTCCGGCAGGTCACGACAGCTTTGACGAGGATATGTTCTATAAATATATGAACGCATATCCTAATCAATTGGGCATCAGCTGGGATGATTTAATCAATATGGGTAGAGAAATTCCCGGCAATAAGGACGAAAAATTCTCTATGAGCGTTTTTGCTTGTAATACTTGTCAGGAAATTAATGGTGTAAGTAAATTACATGGCACGGTTTCCCAAAAGATGTTTAACCCCATTTGGAAAGGTTATTTCCCGGAAGAATCGCATGTTAGCTATGTAACTAACGGTGTGCATTTACCCACTTGGACGGGCAAAGAATGGAAAGCAGTTTATGAGAAGTATTTCGATAAAACTTTCTATCAAGACCAAGCCAATATGGATGTCTGGAAAGAGATTCATAATATACCTGACAAAGAGATTTGGGATA
>CAYPYZ010000060.1:0-10431 GCA_964414805.1 uncultured Paludibacter sp. | reverse complement strand
TCTAATAATTCTCTCCAGTCAATAGGTTTTTCAGTCATCAAACTACTTGATTCTTCCATATTAAAGTTCTTATTCATATCTTTTCTGTCGATAAACCATCTTGAAGAATGGTAGGGTTTAAATTAATCGGCTTTACTTAATAAAACGCTTATTACTAAATTCGTAAGTGATATTAGTGTTCCTACAATAGAAATTGTAATCGATTCAGCACTACTGATTGCTGAGGAACGAGCCTTTGGATTGTTTGGCTCTACATAAATTACATCATTCTGTTGCAAGTAAAAATAAGGTGAATTGACTAAGTTTTTATCTCGTATATCAAGTCTGATAGTTTCTCTTTTTCCATTCTCTTCTCTAATGAGCAAGACTGTATTTCTCTTGCCATATATGGTCATATCGCCTGCTAAAGCCAAGGCTTCAAACAACGAGATTTTTTCATTATCAATTACAAAAGATCCGGGTCTTAGTACTTCGCCTAATACCGAGACTTCAAAATTCACAAATCGAATTAATATAATGGGTTCTTCTGTTAAATATCTTGGAAAAATAGCTTCTTTAATAGTTTGTGTCAAAGCTATTTTAGTCATTCCGGCAGCCTTTATTTTACCTATAACTGGTAGGTGTAAATTGCCTTCAGCATCAACTAAATAGTTCTGCATACCCAATCCATAGGATAGATAACTATCCTTGCCGCCTGCGTAACTTCTTGAAGACTCACCGGATGGAACCAAAGGTAAATTAAATGGAATGGCTGCTTCTGGTGTGGTCGTATTAACTGTAATCATCAGTAAATCGCCAATTTTAATGATTGGATCCGGAATAGGTGATTGCGTAGAATCAGATAGTTCTGTGTATGTTCCCGCTTGCTGCAAATAGGCTACTTTTTCATATGATTTACAGCTTATAGCACCAACTATCAATAACAAGAAGATAATGTTTTTCAAATTTTGATGCATAATTTTTATCTATGATTGTTTTGTTTTGTATTGTACATCTTATATTGTCCAAAGATTTTTAGTAAAAAAATAGAAGTACAAAGATATGTTTTTTTTATGTATAATAACCGTTAGTATCAGTATATAACAGAAATAATCAGATTTTATTTTATAAATTTTAGAGTTTTGAATCTTTTTCTTAATTTTGTCAACTAAGAAAGTTTCAGTTTGAGTTGAATTCTTATATTCAAGATAGGACTTTCTTGGCTAAATTCAAGCTATTTATAGCTCAAAAATAATTGCTTATGAATGCTATCAGACTTTATAATTATAGTTTTAGTTCGTATAGAACGTATGTTTTGGCGGGATTGTTTGTGCTTGGTAATATAGTTTTTCCACAATTAGCTCATCTATTACCGAATGGCGGTCCTATCTTGTTGCCAATCTATTTTTTTACACTGATAGCAGCCTATAAATATGGTTGGCGTGCAGGCATATTGACTGCCGTTTTATCTCCTGTGATTAATTATCTGTTGTTTGGTATGCCCATGCTCGTGATGCTACCTGCTATTTTGATAAAATCTACGATTTTAGCCCTGGCTGCTGCTTATGCTGCCAAGCGATTTAACACAGTAAATCTATTAGTTTTATTGTTGGTGGTCGCAAGTTATCAGATTCTTGGTTCTCTTGCCGAATGGGCATTGTCAGGTAGTTTATATGCTGCTTTACAGGACTTTAGATTAGGTCTGTTGGGTATGGGAATTCAAGTGTTTGGTGGTTATGCTGTACTGAATATATTGAAATCTTAATCCATGCTAAGCCATTATGCAAACTAAGTCTTTTCAAGAGGTTTTAGCTCGTTTCCGTACAATTGAAATTGCTGATGATTTTGATATGATAGTCGCTATTGCACAAGGTGGCATTATCCCTGCTGCTTTGCTCAATCAACGATTACATTTGACATTCAACATCATACATATCAATCTTAGAGATAGCAACCATCATGCGCAATATGACCAGCCACAATTGTTGCAAACAGTAGATTTTGACTTTAAAAACAAGAAAATTCTTTTGGTTGATGATAGGGTGAAAACTGGTTCTACTTTTTCATTGGCAAAAAAAATACTGCAAGATGCAGCATTCATAAAGACTTTTGCAGTCAATGGAACGGCAGACTATGCCCTATACGATGAAGCTTGTTTTAAATTCCCTTGGATAATGTAAGGTGATGATGATAGATGGTGTTCTTTGATGATTGTGGCATAATCAAGCTGTTATATAGTTTTTAAAAATACTACAAAGCTTGTAAAGCAGCTATCACTTCCTCTATGGTAGATAATGCCTGTTCTCCACTTCCCATATTGCGGAGCATGATTTTTCCGGCTTGCATTTCCTCTTCCCCAACAATCCCAACATAAGGAATATCCTTTTGATCAGCATAAGTAAATTGTTTCTTAAGCTTATGATTGTCAGTGTACAATTCTGCTTGAATCCCTTGTTCGCGTAGGGTTTGTAGCATAGGTAAAACGTACATTTGTTCTTTTGCACCGAGGCAAATAAACAAAATTTTGGTAGCATCTGTTTGATGTTCAGGGAATAAATTCAAATGTGTCAAAACATCATATATCCTGTCGGCTCCAAAGGAAATACCAACGCCCGGCACGTCAGGCATGCCAAACATACCGGTTAAATTATCATACCTGCCTCCACCGGAAATACTACCCATTTCCATGTCTGTAGTAGCTACCTCTATAATGGCACCGGTATAATAGTTTAAACCCCGTGCTAAAGTCAAATCTAAAGAGATAGGAGCACGAAGTTTCACAGTTTCGCATAAGGCAAAAATCTCTTCAATTTCATGAATTCCTTCCATGCCGATTGTAGCATCTTGCAAAACAACCTTCAGCTGTTCAAGTTTTGCTTTATTGTCGCCGGAAAGCTTCAATATAGGTTGAAGTTTATCGATAGCATTTTGGGAAACCCCTTTGTTTATAAGCTCTTGGTTGACTTTTTCCAAGCCGATTTTATCTAATTTGTCGATAGCAACGGTGATGTTGATTAGGTTCTCAGCTTCCCCAATCACTTCAGCAATACCAGATAAAATTTTACGATTATTCAGCTTGATATGCACATTGATTTTAAGGCGATGATAGACCTCATCAATGATTTGCAACAACTCTAATTCATTCAATAAAGAATTACTGCCCACCACATCGGCATCACATTGATAGAACTCTCTATATCTGCCTTTTTGTGGTCTGTCAGCACGCCAAACAGGTTGAATTTGAAATCGTTTGAAAGGGAATGCGATTTTGTGGCGGTTTTGCACTACGAAACGAGCCAATGGCACGGTTAAGTCGTATCTCAAACCCCTTTCAGCAATTTTTCCGGCTAAGCGCAAACTATCTTTCAAGTCTTCAGGTTGCGCAGCAGACAAAAAATCGCCAGAATTGAGTATTTTGTACAATAGCTTATCGCCCTCATCGCCATATTTTCCTAACAAAGTAGATAAGTTTTCCATTGCCGGTGTTTCAATTTGTTGAAATCCGTACAATTGGAAAACTGATCTTATGGTGTCGAAAATATAATTGCGTTGAGCCATCTCCCGCGGTGTGAAATCACGGGTACCTTTAGGGATAGAGGGCTTTTGAGACATGATTATTTTCTGATTCCGAGCTCTTTAATGATGGCGCGGTAGCGTTCGATATCAATTTTAATGAGATAGTCTAATAAGCGACGACGCTTACCAACTAACATCACCAAAGCACGTTCAGTGCTAAAGTCTTTTTTATTACGTTTTAGATGCTCTGTCAAATGATTAATTCTGAATGTGAATAATGCAATTTGAGCTTCAGGTGAGCCGGTGTCAGTGCTTGATTTGCCATATTTGGCAAAAATTTCTTGCTTTTTTTCAGCGCTTAAATACATGATAATGTAATAGTTAAATTAATAATTAAAGTCAAGCCTTGTCAACTTTCCTTCATTTTTTCGGTGCGCAAAGATATATAATATTTTGCATATCACAATATAATCATCAATTTATTGCCAAAATAATTGTATATTTGCACCCAATTTTAAAATTTATGACCAGTATTTCTGTTCATAGAGTAATAACAAAACCAATACATTATTTATATGAATATCGAAAGAAGAGATATTGATGCCATTAACGCAAATATTATCATCAATATTGAGAAAGAAGATTATCAAGAAAAAGTAGATAAAGTTTTACGCGATTATCGTAAAAAATCCAATGTTCCCGGTTTTCGTCCCGGTATGGTGCCTCTTGGCCTTATTAAGAAAATGTATGGGAAAGCTGTTTTGGCAGAGGAAATCAACAAACTGCTTTCTGAGGAATTATATAATTATATTCAAGAAAATACAATTCCTATTTTAGGAGAACCTATGCCTAATGAGACAGAACAGAAGGAAATTGACTTTGATAATGATGATTCTTTTGAATTCGTGTTTGATATTGGTTTAGCGCCTGAGTTTGAGGTTTCTCTTACAAAAAGGAATAAGTTTAAATTCTATCAAATCAATATTGATGACACCATGATTGATAATCAGGTAAAATCACATACGGGAAGATTAGGTAAATATGAACAAGAGGATACAGTAGAGGAAAATGATATGCTGAAAGGACTCTTGGTTGAGTTGGAAAACGGAGAGGAAAAGCCTGAAGGAATGTCAGTTACAGATGCTGTTTTAACACCTGCATACATTAAAGATGAAACAATCAAAGCATTATTTATAGGTGCCAAAAAAGAAGCAACTATAGTTTTCAATCCTAAAACTGCTTACGAGCATCCTGCAGAGATAGCTTCTTTATTAAAAATCAAGCAAGAAGAATTAGGTGATTTGGATTCAGATTTTAGATTTACTATTCAAGGAATTACGCGCTATCATGAAGCTGAATTAAATCAAGAGTTATTTGATAAAGTGTATGGCGAAGGTGTGGTAAAAACAGAAGCAGAATTTAAAGCAAAGATCAAGGAAAATATCGCAGATAGCTTAGTTTTAGATAGCAATTATAAATTTGGTATAGATGCGCGTGAGGTGTTATTAGACAAATTCAAAGATTTAGCCCTTCCGGATGCTTTCTTAAAACGTTGGTTATTACATGCTAATGAGCAACTTGCTCCTGAATCCATAGATGATGAATATGAGAAAATAGTAGAAGATTTAAAATGGCAATTAATTAGGGATAATGTTGCTAAAGCTAATGATATTCAGGTTGATAGAAAGGATATAGATGCCTATGCCAAACAAATTGCACGTTCTCAATTTGCACAATACGGCATCCCCAATGCTGATGACCAATTGATTGAGCCTTATGTACAAGAAATGTTGCAAAATGAAAATCAGCTGAAAGCTATTATTGAACGGACAACTGAAAATAAGGTTTTTGATTTTATTAGAGAGGCTGTTACCTTAGATATCAAAGAAATATCTATAGACGATTTTAATAAAATGTTTGAAGACGAAGCGCAAGCCGAAGCTTAGTAAAATAAAGTACTAATCTTACTCTCTTTCATTTTTCATGATTTGTTGAGTTTCAGCCCGACAAATTATGATGGGAGGTGGGTTCTAATTTTAAACAAAATGAAACAAGATGAATTTTTTAAATATGCCACTAAGCATCTAAGAATGAATAGTATGGCATTGGAGAAATATGCTAATATTAGTAGTAGTTATATTTCCCCTTCAATTTTGGAAGAGCGTCAATTGAACGTGACACAAATGGATGTGTTTTCACGTTTGATGATGGACCGTGTAATATTTTTGGGTACGCAGATAGATGATTATACAGCCAATGTGATACAGGCACAATTACTTTTCTTGGATTCTTCTGATCCGGGGAAAGACATTTCAATTTATCTGAATACTCCGGGTGGTTCTGTTTATGCCGGTTTAGGTATTTATGACACTATGCAATTTATTGGTTCAGAGGTTTCTACCATTTGTACCGGTATGGCTGCTTCCATGGGAGCTGTGTTGTTGGTTGCTGGTGCAAAAGATAAAAGATTTGCATTAACCCATTCTCGCGTGATGATTCACCAGCCTATGGGTGGTGCTCAAGGACAAGCATCCGATATAGAAATTACTGCCAGAGAAATCCAAAAACTTAAGAAAGAGCTTTATACTATCATAGCCGATCATTCCGGTAATCCTTTCAAAAAAATTGAAAAAGATTCTGACAGGGATTATTGGATGACTGCGGAAGAAGCTGTGGCTTATGGTATGATAGACCGTGTTTTGGTGAATGAAAAGAAAGCAAAATAATGTCTAAAGAGGAAAAACATTGTTCTTTTTGTGAGAGACCGGAATCTATGGTTGGATTCCTGATTATGGGTCCTAATGATGTACAAATCTGTAATGATTGTGCATTACATGCAGCTGAAATCGTCAAAGAAAGTCAGACATCTGCTGTCTCTCCATTAAAAAAAGAGGAAATTCCTACGCCTATTCAAATAAAAGAGTTTTTAGACGCTTACGTAATTGGTCAGCAAGAAGCTAAGAAATTCCTCTCGGTTGCTGTTTATAATCACTATAAAAGATTGATGCAAGAGGATAGTAATGATGAGGTTGAGATTGAAAAATCCAATATTATCATGGTGGGACCGACGGGTACCGGTAAGACCCTGCTTGCCCGAACTATTGCTAAAAAACTGCATGTTCCTTTTACTATTGTGGATGCTACCGTTTTGACGGAAGCGGGCTATGTGGGAGAAGATATTGAGAGTATATTGACTCGACTTTTGCAAGTAGCTGATTATAATGTAGAAGCAGCAGAAAGAGGAATAGTTTTTATAGATGAAATAGATAAAATTGCTCGTAAAAATGACAATCCCAGTATCACGCGCGATGTGAGTGGCGAAGGTGTACAACAAGGATTGTTGAAATTATTGGAAGGAGCAGTCATCAATGTGCCACCACAAGGTGGAAGAAAGCATCCGGATCAAAAAATGATAGCTGTAAACACTCAAAATATTCTCTTTATCTGTGGAGGTGCTTTTGACGGCATTGAAAGGAAGATAGCTCAAAGATTGAATACGAGGGTGGTAGGTTATAGTGCCAGCTTAGAGACTGAGCAGATCGATAGGGAAAATTTGATGCAATATGTAGCACCTCAGGATTTAAAAGCTTTCGGATTGATTCCGGAAATAATTGGTCGTTTACCTGTACTGACTTACTTAGAGCCTTTAGATAAGGAAGCATTAATCAAAATCATGGTTGAGCCTAAAAACTCTATTCTTAAACAATACACTAAATTATTTAAGATGGATGAGGTTGATTTGCAAATTGATAAGGATGTTTTGGAGTATATAGTGGACAAAGCCATAGAGTTTAAGATTGGAGCAAGGGGGTTAAGGTCAATTACCGAGACCATCATCATGGATAAAATGTATGAAACACCTTCAAGCACCGATAAAAAAGTTATTATTGATTTAGATTACGCACGTAGTAAAATAGAAAAAGCAAATTTTAATCGTTTAAAAATAGGATAAACTAATACTTTACGTTTTACACGGTGCAAAAAGTAAAAATAATAGGGTTTAATGAAGTTTTTTTTCAATAAGCCCTATTTTTTTGACAAAACTATTTGATTATATGAAATCTGTTTATAAATTTGCTAAGCAAATCAAGGGAAGTAATTTATGAACATACGGAGAATAATCTAAACTTTGGGTATAACTTATAAAAGTATTATCTTAGTATCCTGATTATGCCAAATAATTATTATGTTTAGTCATTCAGAATTAATAAAGCACTTAAAGTATCATTTTGGGTTTGATAATTTTAAAGGTAATCAAGAGGTGATTATCCAAAATGTATTATCCCAACAAGATACATTTGTTTTGATGCCTACCGGTGGTGGAAAATCTTTGTGCTACCAGTTGCCTTCATTATTACTGGAAGGTACTGCTATTGTAATTTCTCCTTTGATTGCATTGATGAAAAATCAGGTGGATGCTATGCGCAATTTCAGTGAAGAAGACGGTGTAGCACACTTTTTAAATTCATCTCTGACACGTCAAGCCATTGAGCAAGTGAAAACGGATGTGATGAATGGCAAGACCAAATTACTGTATGTAGCGCCGGAGTCCCTTACCAAGACCGAAAATATTGAGTTTTTAAAACAGATAAAAGTCTCTTTTTACGCTATTGATGAGGCACATTGTATTTCTGAATGGGGACATGATTTCAGACCGGAATATAGAAGAATACGACCTATAGTCAATGAGATAGGCGTGGCTCCTTTGATTGCCCTGACAGCTACTGCAACGCCTAAGGTACAACATGATATTCAGAAAAACTTAGGTATGTTGGATGCAACTGTCTATAAATCATCTTTTAATAGGGCCAATCTTTATTATGAAGTGCGTAGTAAAGATAAAGAAATTGAGAAGGAAATTATTAAATATATTTTGTCCCAAGAAGGAAAATCAGGTATTATATACTGCCTTAGTCGTAAGAAAGTTGAAGAACTTGCAGCTGTTTTACAAGTCAATGGTATTTCGTGCTTGCCTTATCATGCCGGGATGGAGTCTGCTATCCGTACGGAAAATCAAGATAAGTTTTTGATGGAGGATGTACAGGTGATAGTTGCTACCATTGCTTTTGGGATGGGCATTGATAAACCGGATGTTCGTTTTGTAATACATTACGATATGCCCAAAAGCTTGGAGGGGTATTATCAAGAGACAGGTAGAGGTGGTAGAGATGGCGGGGAAGGTAGATGTATAGCATTTTATTCCAAAAAGGACTTAGATAAGTTAAGAAAATTTTTGCAAGGAAAACCCATTGCAGAACAAGAAATTGGATATCAATTGCTGTCTGAGGCACAAACTTATGCCGAATCAGCAGTATGCAGACGTAAGTTGCTGCTTTTTTATTTTGGAGAAGATTATAATCAAGAAAATTGTGGAAATTGTGATAACTGTATGAAACCGAAAACAACAATCGATGCTCAAGAATTATTAGTGTTAATTTTGGAAACTATTTTAGCTGTTAGAGAGAAGTTTAAAGCTGAACATATTGTTGATATTTTAAAAGGTAAAGAAACTTCCGATATTATTTCATATCAACATAAAGAATTGGAAGATTTCGAAGCTGCTGCTGATGAAGATGAAAAGTTTTTGCATGCTATAATTAGACAAGCGATGCTCTCTAACCTTATTACCAAAGAAATAGAGAATTACGGTTTACTAAAATTAACGCCGAAAGGGAAGAAATATCTAAAAAATCCTACGGCTTTTCCTGTGGTGAAAGATGTGGAATTTGATGACGAGGATGAGGATGCAGCAATCCGCTCAAGTGGTGGTGGTACCAGTGCTGCCGATGATCTGCTGTTTTCTATTTTGAAAGACTTAAGGAGAAAAATGTCTAAGAAATTAGAAATTCCGCCTTTCGTGATTTTCCAAGACCCATCCTTAGAAGCTATGGCTACTACTTATCCCATTACTGTTGAGGAACTACAGAATATTCCGGGAGTGGGCAAAGGAAAAGCTATCAAATTTGGTGAGGATTTTCTGAAAGTGATTAAAGAACATGTGAAAGAGAATGATATTATTCGTCCGGAGGACTTACGTGTTCGCACTGTTGCCAATAAATCAAAAATGAAAGTCTCCATTATTCAAGCCATAGACCGTAAAATTGCTTTGGATGATATTGCTGATTCTAAGGGATTGGATATGATAGAGTTGTTAGAGGAAATTGAATCTATCGTTTATTCTGGTACCAAAATTAATATCAATTACTTCTTAGATGAAATCATGGAAGAAGATAAAATGGAGGATATTTTTGAGTATTTTAGTACAGCTACCACTGATAAAATTGATGCTGCTTTAGACGAATTAGGTGAAGATGAATATAGTGAGATTGAAGTGAGATTAGTGAGGATAAAATTCTTATCTGAAATAGGTAACTAAAATCTTTTGAACAAGCATCAGCCTGTTAATCGGTAGTTGCAGGCATTAACTTATCCATTTTTTTATTGGTGGTTTTATTTGGCTTTTTAAGGTCATCTCTGCTATTCTTATTATCCTTAACTTCCTTACTTTCCTTGATGTTTACTGTTGCTGAGTCCTGAGTTGCTGTAGTTGGCAAACTATCTGTCTCTAAGGAAATAAGTACCGTGTCCAATTGCATTTCAATACTATCACGTAAGGCAGGTATGTATTTGCGTTTTAAATCTATGCTATCTATAGCTATGATGAATGTTTTAGCTAATTGATCACTTGCATAAAATTGACCACTTAAAGAATCAATTCTAAAGTTTTTGGTGGCAGTGATGGTGTATTTATATCGTCTTAAAATGCTGTCATTCAATACTTCCGTGTATATGCTGTCTGCTTCTCCATTAGCATAATAAATTTTGAAAGTGCTATATGCAGTGGATGCCATTGTATCTTTAGAAAAGGCTCTAAGTCTAAAGTTGAAATAATAGGTATCCCTACTTAATAAATCCTTATTTTGAATAGTAAAGAAT
>CAYPYZ010000059.1:0-10442 GCA_964414805.1 uncultured Paludibacter sp. | reverse complement strand
TTAGTGCTTCAGGAGCAAATGCAGGTTATGTTCAAATTCATCACTCCCCTGTATTGTCTTCAGATTCATCATTTATAGATGAAGACATAACTCCATATGTTTTTTTCTTCTATATATTTTTGAAATATAATCAAGATACGATATTCGATAAACAGGAAGGAAGTGCTATTCCACACATTTATCCATCACATTTAATGGAATTAGAAATACTAAATTATCCTATTCCAAAAATAGAAGAATATAATTTATATGTAAAAAATCTATTTCAAAAAATAAAAACAAACCAACTCCAAATCCGCACCCTCACCCATCTTCGCGATACCTTATTGCCTAAATTGATGAGTGGGGAGCTGAGGGTATCGGTGTGAATTATTGTTAAATATATAAAAATCATTTCCTTTTTAGGGAAACAACTTTTAAATTTGCTGTGAAATTACACTTTAAAACTAAGAAATTAAAAAATGCTCTGACCACTGATGCCGGTCTTGCTAAAACTTATGGCACTTTAGCTAAGAAAATCAAGCAAAGAATACAACAATTAGAAGCTGCCGATAATCTTGATACAATTCGTCAAATATCCGTACTTAGATTGCATCAGCACATCAGTAATAACAAAGGAATATGGTCAATAGACATCCAAGAAAACTGGAGAATACTTTTCACTTTAGGAAACGACCCAATCCCATATACACAAGATGGGAGTGTAAACATCAAGGAAATCAATATTATCAGAATTGAGTCTGTTAATGACCCGCATTAAAAATAAACACAATGAATTCAACCATCAACTTAAAGAAAGATTTACTTTCTTGTCCGGGAAATACTATCCAAGAACAACTTGATTTTATAAATATGTCTCAATCAGAATTAGCATTGAGAATGGGACGCTCTGAATCTAAACTTAATGAATTGATTAAGGGTAAAGCATCATTAACACCTGAGACCGCTAAAAAATTAGAATATGTCTTGGGCATAGATGCAAGCTTTTGGATGAATTTAGAAAATGCTTATCAGCAAGAACTGTTAGCAATCAAACAGTTAGAGTTTTTAAAGCAATGCTCCGATTGGATTAAAGGTTTCCCATTAAAGGAATTAAAAGTCATGAAATTACTACCGAATACTACTAAAGCAACTGAATTAATGGATAAATTATTGAGTTTCTTTAGGGTGGCATCTCCTGAAGAATGGTCTAAAATATACGAATATGAAGCATTAGCTTTTAAAATAGACGCTCAATACATTAAAGATCCGAAAACTATATCTACTTGGTTGAGGATAGGTGAAATTCAAGCTGATAGAATAGAAATACAAGAATTCGACAAAAAGAAACTTACCCGATCAATACCTGCTATTCAGGCATTAATGTACGAAAACCCGGAGGATTGGTTGCATCAGTTACAAAGCATCTGTGCAGCTTTTGGTGTAGCTTTGGTCTATACTCCTTGCTTATCCAAGGCTCCAATCTATGGTGCTTCCCGGTGGATTAAAAACAAAACTATCCCTTTAATTCAATTAACTGACAGGCAAAAAGATTACAATGCCTTTTGGTTTTCTTTCTTTCATGAATTAGCACATATTCGTTATCACAATAAATCGGATATATTCATTAGTTTAACAGATATTCAACAAGATGATAGCAAAGAATTGGAAGCGGATAGATTTGCAAGTGAAATGCTTTTAAATGAAACGGAAAGAAGAGAAGTATTTAGCTATAACTCTTACAATAAAAGTATTATCTTAGCACTCTCAACCAAATTGAAGAAACATCCGGGAATTATAGTTTCACAAATTCAAAGGAAACATAAGGCTCTTTATAAGGATTTTGCATTGAATAGTTTGAAAACAAGAGTTGAGTTTAAGGAATTAGTATTTGAATAAGATAAACCATGACATACCATGACCCACCTCACCGAAAACCATATCGAATACATGGCCATCAATCTACTTGAAAAACAAGGCTATCAATATATCTATGCTCCGGATATTGCATCGGATGGCAAGACTCCCGAACGTGAAAGCTATGAACAAGTATTATTGCTCGATCGTTTAAGGCAGGCTGTGCGGCGCATCAACCCCACTATTCCGATAGAACAACAGGAGGAAGCAATTCGGGAAATACAACGCATTGCTTCGCCGGAACTGATAGCGAACAACGAAACTTTTCATCGTTATTTAACTGAGGGCGTCCCGGTAAGTTATCAAAAGCATAGTAACGAGCGTGGGGATTTGGTTTATTTGGTGGATTTTCATCAACCTGAAAACAATGATTTTGTGGTTTGTAATCAGTTCACGGTGGTTGAGAACAATCACAATAAACGCCCTGATATTTTGTTGTTTATCAATGGTTTGCCTTTGGTGGTGATGGAGTTGAAAAATGCAGCGGACGAAAATGCTACCATACAATCTGCTTTTCGACAGATAGAGACTTATAAAGCGCAAATTCCATCACTATTCACTTACAATGCTTTATTGATTATCTCTGATGGATTGGAGGCAAAAATGGGTTCACTTTCTGCCGGATTGAGTCGTTTTCAGACATGGAAAACATCAGACGGAAAATCTGAAGCATCTCATTTAGACAGTCAGTTGCAAACAATGATTGCCGGCATGTTGCATAAAGAGACTTTGTTGGATCTCATTCGGCATTTTATTGTCTTTGAAAAAACAAGTTTTGAAGATGTTGAAACTAAGGTAGTAACTATCAATACCGTTAAGAAAATTGCTGCCTATCATCAGTATTATGCTGTCAATCGTGCGGTAGAATCTACTTTGAGGGCATCGGGGTATGATGCCTCTCTAAAGGAAGGAAGTTTGGTAGCAGAACTTCCTGCAAGCTATGGCTTACCGGATGTGGAAAGCCAAACTGTTGGCGATCGCAAGGGTGGGGTAGTTTGGCATACGCAAGGCAGTGGTAAATCGCTGTCCATGGTTTTCTATTCAGGAAAATTAGTCTTAGCTATGGATAATCCAACTATTGTAGTCATCACCGACCGCAATGATTTGGACGATCAGTTATTTGATACCTTTGCAGCATCCAAGCAGCTATTGCGTCAAACGCCTATTCAGGCAGAAAATCGCAATCATCTCAAGGAATTATTACAAGTTGCTTCGGGAGGAATCGTATTTACTACCATTCAGAAATTTAATCCTGAAGAGGGGAATGTATATGATTTATTGTCGGAACGCGAAAATATCATAGTTATAGCCGATGAAGCTCACCGTACACAATATGGTTTTAAGGCTAAAACAGTAGATGCAAGAAACGCGGCAGGTGATTTAATCGGTAAAAAGACCGTTTATGGATTTGCTAAATACATGCGAGATGCCCTACCTAATGCTACTTATTTGGGTTTTACGGGTACGCCTATCGAAAGCGCTGACGTAAATACGCCGGCAGTTTTCGGTAATTATGTGGATATTTACGATATAGCACAAGCAATAGAAGATGGTGCAACAGTACGCATTTATTACGAAAGCCGTTTGGCTAAAGTGAACCTGAGCGAAGAAGGGCGGCAGTTGGTTGAAGAGCTTGATAGTGATTTGGAAGAGGAAAACGTAGAGACAGACATTCCTTCGTATCTATCGGATACACAAAAAACCATGACTAAATGGACGCAATTAGAGGCATTGGTCGGAAGCGAAAACAGAATTAAACGCGTAGCCGGTGATATCATCAAGCATTTTGAAGAACGGCAATCAGTTTTTGAAGGTAAAGCTATGCTTGTAACCATGAGTCGCCGCATTGCTGCTGATCTTTATGATGCCATCATTCAATTAAGACCTGAATGGCATTCCGGTGATTTGAACAAGGGAGTGATCAAGGTTGTAATGACATCTCAATCTTCCGACGGTCCGAAAATCGCACAACATCATACTACCAAAGAGCAACGGCGTCGATTGGCGGAACGTATGAAATCGCCTGATGATGAACTGAAATTGGTTATTGTTCGCGACATGTGGCTCACAGGCTTTGATGCGCCAAGTATGCATACGCTATATATCGACAAACCGATGAAAGGGCATAATTTGATGCAGGCTATCGCTCGTGTCAATCGGGTATATAAAGACAAACCCGGAGGTTTGGTGGTCGATTATCTCGGCATTGCTTCCGACTTAAAGAAGGCCTTATCGTTTTATTCAGATTCGGGAGGAAAAGGAGATCCGGCTCTCTTGCAGGAACAAGCAGTAGCATTAATGCTTGAAAAATTAGAAGTTGTTTCACAAATGTTTAATGAAACTCCTTCCTACGGGGGAAGCAAATCTTTCCCTGCTGTCGGAGGAGTGGATTCTATAGAAGATGGAAGACGGGCTAGTTTGTTTCCTTATGAAAACTATTTTGAAGCAGATACTGCTGTAAAATTACATACCATATTAGCCGCTGAAGAATTTATCTTGGGTTTAGAAGATGGAAAGAAACGCTTTATCAATGAAGTAATAGCCTTGTCGAAAGCCTTTGCCATTGCTATTCCCCATGAACAGGCTATGGATGCAAAAGAGGAAATCGCATTTTTTCAAGCTGTTAAAGCACGTCTTGCAAAATTTGACAGCACAGGTACCGGTCGCTCTAATGAGGAATTGGAAACCACCATTCGTCAAGTAATAGACAAAGCTTTGGTCAGCGAACAAGTAATTGATGTTTTCGATGCTGCGGGATTGAAGAAGCCGGATATTTCTATTCTATCGGAAGAGTTTTTATTGGAACTGAAAGGAATGGAGCATCAAAATATTGCCCTTGAGGTGCTGAAAAAACTATTGAATGATGAAATCAGAAATAGGGCAAAGAAAAATCTTGTAAAGAGCAAATCACTGATGGAGATGCTTGAAAATTCCATTAAAAAGTATCATAATAAGATTTTGACGGCAGCGGAGGTTATTGAACAGCTGATTGAACTAAGCCGCGATATTGTTGCGATAGACAATGAAGCCAAGGCCATGGGACTGACTGATTTTGAATATGCTTTTTACACTGCCGTTTCAGCCAACGAAAGTGCGAGGGAGTTGATGCAACAAGAGAAACTTAGGGAGTTAGCTGTTGTATTAACTGAAACTATTCGACAGAATGCCTCCATTGATTGGACAATCAAAGAAAGCGTGAAATCTAAACTGAAAGTAGCCGTAAAGCGCTTGTTACGTAAATTTGGTTATCCACCCGATATGCAGATGTTGGCAACAGAAACCGTCCTCAAACAAGCAGAAACCATCGCAGAGGAATTGACAAAATCATAAAATCTTAATCCTCCAAATACCCGAACTTCCCGTTGTTGAAATCATTAAAGGCGGCTATTAATTCCTCTCTTGTATTCATTACAAATGGACCATGGGCGGCAATGGGTTCATTGAAAGGTTCACCACTTAATACTAAAACAATGGCATCCTCTGTGGCTTGGATGTCGAATGTCTCGCCGTCATTGGACATCAATGCTAAATGGTCGGTGGGAACTGCTTCTTCGCCATTGATGACGATGCTTCCTTCTATAACTAACAGGAAGGTATTGTAATGGGCAGGGAATTTAAAATCAGCATGACCGTCTTTTTTCAATTTGGCATTATACATATGTATGGGCGAAAACGTAGTGGCAGGACCTTGCACATCCTTGTATGCACCGGCAATAATCTCAATATGTCCTGCATCATCAGCCAATGTATAGCGACCAAAATTTTCATGTTCAATAGCTTGATACTTGGGATCACTCATCTTATATTTTTTAGGTAAGTTAACCCATAGTTGAACCATATGAAAATCACCGCCTTGCTTACTCCATTCCCTTTCGTGATATTCTTTATGTAAAACACCGCTGGCAGCAGTCATCCATTGCACATCGCCTTCATGTATAATACCACCACCTCCACTGCTGTCGTGATGCTGAACACTGCCTTTATAGGCAATGGTTACAGTCTCAAACCCTCTGTGTGGATGTACGCCCACGCCTCTTGGAGTATCAGCAGGTGGAAAATAAAACTTGGAATTATAATCTAATAACACAAAGGGATTCATGCGTTGCATCTCCATCCTATATCCGCTTGGAATAAAATTATGTACCCTAAAACCATCCCCCACATAATGTGGTTCTCTTGGACTTGCTACTAATTCTACAGTTTTTGTATGCATATATTGATTTTTATTTTTACATTTGCGGGCTGTTTATTCTCTAAACTGCCTCTTTAGCTCAGTTGGTAGAGCAATTCATTCGTAATGAATAGGTCGTGGGTTCGAGTCCCATGAGAGGCTCTACTGCAATGCCTTATCTAAATTGGATTTGATAGCAGATAAAAACTCCTGCGTGTTCAAATAATCTTTTCGCGTAATTTTATCCCCATAAACCAATAAAGCCAAATCCTTGGTCATTTGTCCGCTTTCAACAGTCTGAACGCATACATTTTCTAAGGTATGACTGAAATCTATCAAAGCTTGATTGTCATCTAATTTGCCCCTATGTGCCAATCCACGTGTCCAAGCAAAAATGGAAGCTATGGGGTTGGTAGATGTTTCATTACCTTGTTGATGCTGACGATAATGCCTGGTTACTGTGCCATGCGCTGCCTCTGCTTCTAAAGTTTTGCCATCGGGTGTGACCAATACGGACGACATCAATCCCAAAGAACCAAAGCCTTGAGCAATGGTATCAGATTGTACGTCACCATCATAGTTTTTACAAGCCCAAACAAAACCACCCTTCCATTTTAATGCAGCAGCTACCATGTCATCAATCAAACGGTGCTCGTAAGTGATACCGGCAGCTTTAAACAGCTCTTTAAATTCTGTTTCATATACTTCTTGGAAAATATCCTTGAAACGTCCGTCATAGGCTTTTAAAATGGTGTTTTTGGTAGACATATAAAGCGGCCATTTTTTCTCCAAAGCAACTTGGAAAGAAGAGCGTGCAAAACCATAAATGGATTCATCGGTATTGTACATAGAAAGGGCTACACCATCGCCTTTGAAATCATAAACTTCCCATTCCTGCACTTCTCCCTTTTCATTGGTAAAGCTCATTTTTAAAGTACCCTTACCTTGGATTACCACATCTGTAGCCTTGTATTGATCACCGAATGCATGACGACCAATGACTATAGGCATTTCCCATCCGGGAACTAATCTGGGGACATTTTTGCAAATAATTGGTTCCCTGAAAACCGTTCCACCGATGATATTCCTTAAAGTACCATTGGGGGATTTCCACATTTGTTTCAGACCGAACTCGTCTACCCGTGCTTCATCCGGCGTGATGGTAGCACATTTAACCCCTACATGGTATTGTTGAATGGCATGTGCCGCATCTATAGTCACCTGATCATGAGTGGCATCACGATTTTCTATCCCTAAATCATAGTATTTAATATCTAAATCCAAATAGGGGAGTATCAACTGTTTTTTGATAAACGACCATATAATACGGGTCATTTCATCACCATCTAATTCAACTATAGGGTTTTGAACCTTAATTTTTTGCATATTTATAAATTCTTACAATCAATCATTGACATACTTGCATCATCTCTTATTCAAAGGCAGATAATCCATTTTTTCTCTCACGTTTTTATAAGCAGGACGGATGATCCGTTTGCTGGTGAAATTCAATTCCTCAATGCGGTGTGCCGTCCAACCTGCCACACGCGACATGGCAAATAAAGGTGTATAAACCTCTGTGGGTAAGCCCATCAACTCATATACGAATCCTGAATATAAATCCACATTAGCACATACTTGTTTCTTAATTTCCGAACCTTTGAAATTCATAAAAGCATTGATAGCTCTTTCTTCAATGGATTCTAGGAACTCATATTCTTTGATGCGGCCTTTTTCTTCAGCCAAGGATTTAGCCAATTCCTTTAAAAGTACCGCCCTTGGATCGGATATGGTATAAACCGCATGGCCGATGCCGTAAATCAAACCTTTCTTATCGTAGGCTTCTTTTTTCAGCATCTTATTCAGATATTTATCCAATTCTTGCTGGTCTTTCCAATCTTTAATAGTTTCTTTCAGATGCTCAAACATTTGAACCACTTCTATATTAGCACCGCCGTGCAAAGGGCCTTTTAGAGAACCTATACCGGCTGCAATAGATGAATAAGTATCGGTTTGCGTAGAGCTGGTTACCCTGACGGTAAAAGTGGAGTTATTACCACCACCGTGTTCGGCATGTAAAATCAAACATAAATCCAATACCTTGATGTCCAATTCGGTATAGCGCCTTGGGCCTTTAATCATATACAGAAAGTTTTCCGCTACAGAAGCTCCCTCCAAAGGATGACGAATATGCAAAGAGCGACTTTGCTGGCTATGCCTCAATATATTATAAGCATAAGCAATAATGGTAGGGAATTTTGCAATAAGCTCTATAGATTGACGTATCAAATTTTCTTTGGAAATATCATCGGCATGGTCGTCATAGGTAAACATTTCCAACACGCTTCGGGCAAGAATATTCATCACATCTTGGCCTTCCAATTCCAAAATATTCATTTTCATTTTGGTATCCAAAGCCATCAATTCATTGATGATGGTGGAGAAAGTTTTTAATTCCTCAGTATCCGGCAGATAGCCGGCTAAGAGTAAAAATGCAGTTTCTTCAAATCCCAAACGATCTTCTGCATTGACACCATGTACCAATTCTTCTACGTCTACACCTCTGTAAAACAATTTTCCAGGAACGGGTTGCAAGCCTCCTTCCGGTAATCTTTCATAGCCAACTACGTCGCCTATGCGCGTCAAACCGACCAATACGCCGGTATTGTCCTCATTGCGCAAGCCACGCTTGACATTGTATTTTGTAAAGAGTTCTTTATCAATACGTGTGGTTTTCTTGATTGTTTCCGATAATTTAAAAATCAGATACTCTTGTTTACTACTCATGATGTATAATTTAGTTTGTTTATAAGCTTTTATTCATGGCATTCAAAGCACTACCGGCTTTGTACCAAGCTATTTGTTGTGAGTTATAGGTATGTGCAGCTTCGAATTTTTCTACGCTACCATCTTTATGTTTTAATTGAATGATTAAGTTTTTACCGGGTGCAAAAGAAGTCAATCCCATGATATCAATCACATCATCTTCTCGTATTTTATCATAATCGTCCTTATCTACAAAAGTCAAAGCTAACATCCCTTGTTTCTTCAAATTGGTCTCATGAATACGTGCAAAGGATTTTACCAAAATGGCTTTCACATTGAGAAAGCGTGGTTCCATAGCGGCATGTTCGCGTGAAGAACCTTCACCATAATTTTCTTCGGCAACTACGACAGTGCCTATGCCTTGGGCTTTGTATTTTTTAGCCAATTCCGGCACCGGCATATATTCACCTGTGGCAGTATCCAAAACTCTATTAGCTCTTTCGGTAAAAGTATTTACAGCACCTATCAGCATATTATCGGAGATATTTTCCAAATGACCTCTATACTGTAACCATGGTCCAGCCATGGAAATATGGTCGGTAGTACATTTGCCTTTTACCTTAATCAATAAAGGCAAATCAGTTAAGTCTTGACCATTCCATGCTTCAAAAGCTTCTAATTTTTGCAGACGTTTAGAATCTGGAGCTATTTGAACTTCCACCTTGCTGCCATCGGCCTCAGGAGCTAAATAACCGGCATCTTTTACATCAAAACCGTTGATGGGTAATTCATAACCCTTGGGTTCTTGCAATTTCACTTTTTCACCCTTGTTGTTGGTCAGATAATCCGTCATAGGATTAAACATCAAATCACCTGCAATGGTCATGGCAGCCACTATTTCAGGAGAACTCACAAAAGCGTGGGTGTTGGGATTGCCATCATTACGCTTAGCAAAATTACGATTAAAGGAAGTGATGATGGAATTGGCACGATCAGGATTATCGATTTCGCGACGCCATTGACCGATACAAGGACCGCAAGCATTGGCCATAATCACGGCTCCGGCTTCTTGGAAAATATCCAAAATGCCATCTCTTTCAGCAGTATAGCGTACTTGTTCAGAACCCGGATTGATAATGAATTGTGCTTGTACTTTCAGACCATCCTTGCGGGCTTGTTTCACGATGGAAACTGCCCTTGTCAAATCTTCATAAGATGAATTGGTACAAGAACCTATCAAGCCAACCTCCATTTTACGGGGGTAATTATTCTCTTGTACAGCTTTTGCAAAATCCGATAGTTGATGTGCTAAATCGGGGGTATAAGGACCGTTGATATAAGGCTCTAAAGTGTTCAAATCTATTTCAATCACTGTGTCATAATACAGCTCAGGATTGTTCACCACATCCTCATCCGGTTGCAGATGTGCTAAGTTTTGCAATGCCATTGTGGCAACTTCCTCTCTGCCTGTAGCAGTAAGATAAGCAGCGGATTTTTCATCAAACGGGAAGATAGAAGTGGTAGCACCTACTTCGGCACCCATATTACAAATCGTACCTTTACCAGTTGCAGAAATGGATTGTGTACCTTCACCAAAGTATTCAATAAC
>CAYPYZ010000058.1:0-10614 GCA_964414805.1 uncultured Paludibacter sp. | reverse complement strand
TGCAACTGCCGGGCAGTCTCCATCACTTGTTCTTCCGTTTCTGCAGAACAAGGTCCTGCTATTACCAAAGGGCGCTTAGGGTCAACACCCGGTAATAAAATTGATTGTAGTTCCATATCTATAAATTTTTAATTGCTTAATTATTTAACTCCTAAAGCTCTAATTGTTTAATCCTTAATAGCGCTTCTTCCATCAAATCTTCTTGGGCACATAAAGATAATCTGATATAATTATTGCCCTTGCCTCCGAAAATAAATCCAGGAGTTAAGAAGACATGCGCATCATACAACACCTTATCAGCTAAAGCTCTTGAATCTTTATAACCTTCAGGAATCTTGCCCCAAACAAACATACCAACCTGACTTTCATCATAAGTACATTGCAAAGCATCCATAATTCTATAAGCAATAGCCCTTCTTTTGGCATAAACAGCATTGATTGCATCATGCCATTCCTGTGGGTTTTTTAAAGCTTGCACAGCAGCCAACATCATAGGTTTAAACATGCCCGAATCCACATTGGATTTCACTTTCAATATCCAAGAAACAAACTGTTCGTTTGCAGCCAACATCGCCATACGCCAACCTGCCATATTGTGCGATTTACTCATGGAATTGAGTTCTATGCAAATATCCTTAGCACCCGCAACATTGAAAATGCTCAATTTTTCAGGATTTAAAATAAAACTATAAGGATTATCATTAACTATCACTATTTGGTGTTTCTTTCCGAAAGCAACCAATTTTTCAAATAACTCCATACTCGCATTGGCTCCAGTAGGCATATTGGGATAATTTACCCACATCAATTTAACATCGGATAAGTCCATTTGTTCAAGCGCTTCAAAATCCGGTTGCCAATGGTTATTTTCATCCAAATCATAGTTAATCAGATTAGCTTCGCAAAGGCGACTTGCAGAACTATAAGTAGGATAACCGGGATTAGGTACCAATACGCTTTCACCCGGATTAACGAAAGCCAATGTGATATGCAATATTCCTTCTTTAGAACCTATCAAAGGTTGGATTTCAGTATTAGGATTCAAATCCACTGCATACCATTGTTTATACCAATGAGCAAAAGCATTGCGCAGCTCAGGAATACCTATATAGGACTGATAACCATGTACATCGTGCTTTTTAGCTTCAATGCATAAAGTCTCTATAGTAGCAGTGGAAGGCGGTAAATCGGGGCTTCCTATACCTAAACTGATAATGTTTTTTCCGGCAGCATTCATGGCTGTAACTTCCTTGAGTTTCTGAGAAAAATAGTATTCAGAAACCGTATTTAATCTATTGGCAGGCTTAATTTGTTTCATAATTTTCTAAATTTCTTCACCATTGGGCATAGCACCCTCTACATATTCACCTAATAATTGAAAATCTTTTAATAAAGGCCGCACAGCATCAAGCGCTTGCATATATCTATCATAATCATCAAAAGTTAGGTTGATATAAAACTGATATTCCCATGCCCTGCCGAGAATAGGCAAAGATTGTATTTTCGTAAGATTAATGCGGTAGAAAGATAAAATTGCTAAAATTTTGGCTAAACTACCCTCTTCGTGTGGCAAGGTAAACACCATAGAAGCCTTATTTACAACAACATCTTTCAATAACACCTCCGCCTTAGCAGGATTGGCAACAATCAGAAAACGGGTATAATTTAACTTATTCGTTTCGATACTGGTTGCCAAAACTTCCAATTGGTAGGTTTTGGCGGCTAACTGACTACAAACTGCCGCTCTGCCTTTGATTTTATTGTCCATAATTTCTTTAGCAGCCATAGCCGTGTCATCACTTTCCACTGCCTTCCAATGCGTATAACTATCTATAAACTCCTCACTTTGCATCAATGCCATAGGATGAGAATGTATCTCCTTGATATCCTCAATGCTTTGTCCGGGCAAAGCAGCCAAGCTATGCGCAATACGTACTTTCTGTTCCCCAATGATAGCAGTACCGCTCTTGCGAACCAAATCGTGATTAGGTAGCAAACTACCGGCAATGGTATTTTCAATGGCAACTATTCCCAATAATTCAGGGTCTTGCGCCATTTTTTGAAACAATTCCTTAAAAGTCACACAAGGCACAATGGTTAAGTCCTCACCTTTGAAAAACTTGCGAGCTGCAATCTCATGATACGCTCCCTGAATCCCTTGAATAGCTATTCTTTTCATATATATCCGTATTAAAAAAAATCCTGCTCGGATGTTCTGAGCAGGATTTTATATATTATTTTTATATCTTAATTATCGCATATTATTATCCTGCTCTTACCTCCAAAAGTAAAAGAAAAAATAAAAATATGCGCTAAATCGTTTCATTTTGATGTTTTATACGCGACAAATGTAATACTTTTTTGTAAACAAACAAATCTATGGGAAAGTTTTTTTATAAAAACCTTCTTTAAAATCTAAAATTAAAACAGTTGGCATTAATAAAATTCAACAAATCACAATCAACTTGCTGTCACTTTTTCTTCCTTTTGTTTTTTAGTAACAATCAAATAAATCAAAGGTAAAATGCCTACAGTATTGATCAAGGCAATTAGCACAAACCAAAGCAACTCATTTCTACGAGCTGCCCTCCACATACCTAATAGCTTCAAAGTTCCATCAAATAGAACCAATAAAACAATAAGGGGTACAAACACCATTAATCCGGGAGTAATAAAATCTGCAATATCCATGGCTATAAGTTTTTATATATTAATAACTTCCGTCAAAGTTATAAGAAATTTGTATATGGTGCAAGTGGGTGGGTGAAGTTTATACAAAATAGTTTACAGCAAAATAGGCAAAATCTATTTGTAGCAAAGCGCAATTTTCTTTATCTTTGTTTGTCGAAAAATTAAAATTTCAATTCAAATTAAACACTTCGCCCTATGGATATTACACAACGCTTTTTAAAATACATCAGTTTTAATACTACTTCAGACGAAACTACAGGTACAACCCCCAGTACGCCGGGACAAATGGTCTTTTCAAAATTTTTAGCGGAAGAGCTGCAATCTATCGGTTTATCTGATATTAGCTTGGATGACAATGGCTATCTTATGGCTACCCTTCCGGCAAATTGTGAAAAAGATATACCTACCATAGGTTTTATTGCACACGTGGATACCAGTCCTGAGATGTCGGGCGAAAACATCCAAGCAAGCATAGTAAAAAACTACGATGGCAAAGATATATTGTTGAATAAAGCTGAAAACATAGTCTTGGAAACAGCTACTTATCCTGAAATTTTACAATATAAAGGTCAGGATATTATTGTTACAGACGGTACTACCCTGCTTGGCGCAGATGATAAAGCCGGTATTGCAGAGATAGTTACAGCTATGGAGTATTTGATTGCGAATCCGGGTATCAAACATGGGAAAATTAGAATAGCTTTTACTCCCGATGAGGAAATTGGTCAAGGAGCGCATCATTTTGATGTTGAAAAATTTGGTGCTGCATGGGCTTATACCATGGATGGTAGTGAAGTGGGTGAATTGGAATATGAAAACTTCAATGCTGCTGCCGCTAAGGTTGTTTTTAACGGACTAAACGTACATCCGGGGTATGCAAAAGGTAAAATGATCAACTCTATATTGATTGCTAACAAGTATATATCCATGCTTCCGGCTAATGAAACTCCTGCATGCACAGAGGGTTACGAAGGTTTTTACCATTTGCTTGCCATAGAAGGTGGTATAGAAAATACGGTATTGACCTATATTATACGTGACCACGATCATGACTTATTTGAACAGCGCAAAAAACATATGCAAGATTTGGTGAATCAAATTAATGCTGAATTTGGTGAAGATACTGCAAGCATTGAATTGAAAGATCAATACTATAATATGCGTGAAAAGGTTGAACCGGTGATGCATATAGTTGATTTGGTTGCTGATTCCATGAAAGAAATAGGTATTAGTCCTAATATCAAACCGATTAGAGGTGGAACTGATGGTTCACAGCTTTCCTATAAAGGATTACCTTGCCCGAATATATTTGCCGGCGGACATAATTTCCACGGTAGATTTGAATACTTGCCTGTTCAATCCATGGAAAAGGCAACTAAGCTTATTGTTACCATTGTTAAAAACTTAGCGCTATGAAATTCACGCCTTTTATAAACATACACAAGGAATTAGGTGCAAAATTGCACGAGTTTGCCGGCTATGAAATGCCCATTGAATATTCAGGTATAACGGATGAACATCTTACCGTTCGGAATGCAGCCGGTGTGTTTGACGTATCACATATGGGCGAGATTTGGGTGAAAGGACCTAAGGCTTTGGATTTCCTGCAAAGAATGACCACCAATGATTTAAGTAATTTACCTATAGGCAAAGCGCAATACACGCTTTTACCCAATGGCAAAGGCGGTATTTTAGATGATATTTTGGTCTATCATTATGAACACCAGAAATACTTATTGGTAGTGAATGCCTCCAATACGGCTAAGGATTGGGAATGGCTGAACCAAAATAATCAAGAGGGTGTGGATATGGATAATGCAACGGACTGGACTGCACAATTGGCAATTCAAGGTCCGAAGGCTACAGAGATTTTGCAAAAGCTGACAGATATCAATTTAGCTGATATTCAATACTTTCACTTTACGGTAGGTGATTTTGCCGGTTGCGAGGAGGTGATTATTTCCAATACAGGCTATACGGGCGCCGGTGGTTTTGAATTGTATTTCCATCCGGAATATGCAGAGACTATTTGGCATGCCATTTTTGAAGCGGGAGAAGCTTTTGGCATCAAACCCATAGGTTTAGGTGCACGCGATACCTTGCGCTTGGAAAGTGGTTTTTGTTTGTATGGCAATGATATAGATGATACTACATCACCTTTAGAAGCCGGTTTGGGATGGGTAACAAAATTCGTAGCGGGTAAAAACTTTATAGATAGAGCGTTTTTTGAGCAACAAAAACAAGCAGGAGTAACTCGTAAGTTGGTTCAATTTGAATTGCTTGAAAGAGGTATACCAAGACAAGGCTATGAAATAGCTTCTGAAAATGGCGAAATCATAGGAAAAGTAACTTCAGGAACCATGTTGCCAGGTACTAAAACGGGCATAGGAATGGGTTATGTTCAAACTGCTTATGCCAAATCCCAAACAAAAATCAATATAGTAATCAGGAATAAACAAATTGCTGCTTTCGTTAAATAAGCCCTTCTTTACATGAGATTAGATTCTTTAGATATTCTGAATTATAAAAACATTCATGAAGCTAACTTGGTGTTTTCCAATAAAATAAATTGCTTTATAGGCAATAATGGTATGGGAAAAACCAATATCTTGGATGCTATTTATTATTTATCATTTTGTAAAAGTCATGCTAACGCGATAGATTCTCAGAATATCAATCACGAATCTGATTTTTTTATGATAAAAGGGAATTATCTAAAAGACGATAAAGAGGAACAAATATATTGTGGTGTAAAAAGGAGGCAGAAAAAACAATTTAAACGAGGTCAGAAAGAGTACGAAAAACTCTCTGATCATATAGGTTTGATACCTTTGGTGATGGTTTCTCCTGAAGATCACTTGTTGATAAATGCCGGTAGCGATGAACGGCGCAAGTTTATGGATGGCGTAATTTCGCAATACAATAAAACTTACCTACAACAATTATTGCAATATAATAATGCGCTGAAGCAACGCAATGCCTTATTAAAATTAGATAAAGCTGTTGATACCACTGTCTTTGAAGTAATTGAAGAACAAATGGATGCGGCTGGCAGGTATATCCATGAAGAAAGAACAAAATTTATCGCTGCATTCATTCCGGTTTTCCAATCATTTTATGCCACTATTTCTGATAATAATGAGCTTATCAATCTTGAATACCGTTCGCAATATCAAAACTATGACAGTTTAATAGATCGCATGGCAGAAACTCGTTCCCGCGACTTGATATTGGGGTTTAGTACGCAAGGTATACACAAAGATGAATTAGAAATGAGCTTGGGTGATTATCCAATAAAAAAAGTAGGCTCTCAAGGACAAAATAAAACTTACCTGATTGCACTTAAATTTGCACAATTCGACTTCCTCAAGAAAACACATGGATGTACCCCTATTTTACTCTTAGATGATATTTTTGACAAGTTAGATGCCTCACGTGTTGAAGAAATCATTAAACTTGTACTATCAGATTTGTTTGGACAAATATTCATTACAGATACCAATAGAGAAAATTTAGAAAAACTACTGACCCAATTAAACAGTAATGCTAAGATTTTCAATGTAGTTGATGGTCAAATAGTCTAATCTCCCCACCCTTTCAATATTCTATTCTACTTATTGTATTTTTCAAAAAAATATCTTTTTGGGAAACTTTTCAACAATAATAAAAATTCATATCACTATTAATCAATAACTTACATTTTAAAGCGGACAACTTTGATTCTAAATAAGAAATAAAGTTATCTTTTTTATTGCAGATTTGAAATTAAATAACTAATCTTGTAGTCCGTTTTGCAGCCTACATCTTGATGACTTAAACAGCTGACAAACAACCATGAACAAATATTCATTCATACTATAAATATTTTAAATTGTGAAAAAGAAAACTTACACGCCCGAAGAAATTCGTCAAGCTACTTTTGAGTATTTCCAAGGTGACGAATTGGCAACAACTGTATGGTCGAGCAAGTATGCTTTAAAGGACTCATTTGGAAATACTTTTGAAAAGTCTCCGGATGATATGCATAAAAGAATTGCTCGTGAAATTGCTCGGATTGAAAAAAAATACAAGAATCCGATGACGGAAGATGAGTTATTTGAACTATTAAGAAATTTCCGTTACATAGTTCCACAAGGCAGTCCGATGACCGGCATAGGCAATGATTTTCAAGTTGCTTCGCTATCTAATTGTTTTGTAATTGGATTTGACAGTGATTCAGACTCTTACGGCGCAATCATCAAAATTGATGAAGAGCAAGTACAATTGATGAAGCGTAGAGGTGGTGTGGGGCATGATTTATCCCATATCCGTCCAAAGGGATCGCCTGTAAAGAACTCTGCTTTGACTTCCACGGGCATAGTTCCTTTTATGGAAAGATATTCCAATTCTACACGTGAGGTCGCACAAGATGGTAGAAGAGGCGCATTGATGTTGAGTGTTTCTATCAAACATCCAGATGCTGAGTCGTTTATAGATGCTAAAATGGAATCAGGGAAAGTAACAGGCGCTAATGTTTCTGTAAAAATTAGCGATGACTTCATGTATGCAGCTTTGGAAAACCGTCCATTCAAACAGCAATATCCCATTGACTCAAACGACCCGAAATATGAACAAGAAGCTGATGCTCAAGCTATATGGAAAAAAATCATTCATAATGCTTGGTCTTCTGCTGAACCCGGCGTGCTTTTCTGGGATACCATTATCAAGGAATCCATACCTGATTGTTATGCCGATTTAGGATTTAAAACTGTTTCTACCAATCCTTGCGGAGAAATTCCTTTATGCCCGTACGATAGCTGCCGCCTATTGGCCATCAATCTTTATTCTTATGTAGTAAATCCCTTTACTGCTGATGCTTATTTCGATTTTGAACTATTCAGTCAGCATGTGGGTGTGGCACAAAGAATAATGGATGATATCATCGATTTGGAGACTGAAAAGATTGATAAAATCATCGATAAAATTAGCTCTGACCCTGAAGATGATGTGATTAAAGATACAGAATTTCAACTTTGGGAAAAAATCAAAACCAAAACATTGCAAGGTCGTCGTACCGGTGTTGGCACTACCGGAGAAGGGGATATGTTAGCAGCGCTCGGTTACAGATACGGTACAGATGAAGCTACAGATTTTTCTGAAAAGGTACATAAAGCCTTGGCATTAGCTGCCTATCGTTCATCGGTAGCAATGGCAAAAGAGCGTGGTGCTTTCGAGATTTATGATGCTGAACGTGAAAAAAACAATCCTTTTATCAACCGTATTAAAGAAGCGGATGCAGCACTTTATGAAGATATGGTGAAATATGGTAGAAGAAATATCGCCTGTTTAACCATTGCTCCAACGGGTACTACCAGCATTATGACGCAAACGACTTCCGGTATTGAGCCTGTGTTTTTACCTTATTATACCAGAAGAAGGAAGGTGAATCCAAGCGATAAAAATGTCAGGGTAGACTTTGTGGATGAAAATGGAGATTCTTGGGAAGAATATTCGGTATTCCACCATAAATTTGTCACATGGATGGAAGCTAACGGCCATTCGGTAACTAAGAACTACTCCAAAGAAGAAATAGAAGATTTAGTAGCGAAATCTCCTTATTATAAGGCAACTGCCAATGATGTAGATTGGTTGAAAAAAGTACAAATGCAGGGGAGAATTCAGAAATGGGTAGACCACTCAATTTCCGTTACTATCAATTTACCTGCTGATGTAAGCGAAGAAATGGTAGGTAAACTCTACGAAGAAGCTTGGAGAAGTGGTTGTAAAGGAGTAACTGTTTATAGAGATGGCTCTCGCTCAGGGGTACTCATCGAAGATAAAAAAGATAAAGAGACCGACGAGAAATTGATATGTTTCCCTTATGATGAAAATCCTTTGGTGAGACCACAAGTACTGGAATGCGACATTCTTCGTTTCCAAAATAATCGTGATAAATGGATAGCCTTTGTGGGTTTGAAAGATGACCGCCCTTATGAGATTTTTACGGGTATAGCCGATGATGATGAGGGTATTATGTTGCCTAAAACCGTTACTAACGGTAAGATTATCAAGGTGGTGGATGAGGAAGGTAATAAGCGTTATGACTTCCAATTCACCAATAAGAGAGGTTTCAAAATTACGGTAGAGGGCCTTTCACATAAGTTTGACAAAGAGTTCTGGAACTATGCAAAATTGATTTCAGGCGTGTTACGCTATGGTATGCCTATCGACCAAGTGGTGAATTTGGTATCCAGTTTACAGTTAGACAGTGAATCCATCAACACATGGAAAGTAGGTGTAGAAAGGGCTTTGAAGAAATACATCCCTGATGGCACACAGATAGCCGAGCAATTATGCCCATCTTGCGGCGAAAGAACTTTGGTTTATCAAGAAGGTTGTCTTACCTGTAAAAGCTGCGGCCATTCCAGATGCGGATAGTATTCAATAACAAATAGATAGGATAATCGATAGGATAATAACAGGTAATAATAACACTTTTAAAGTCCTATCGTTTCCAATAAATTTCAAAAACGGCAGCATCATCCTTTAACTCTTGGATGATGCTGTCAATATTTACAGAAGTTTTTCTATCTATTTTAATTTGAAATACAAATTTATCTTCTTCTTTTTCTAAACTTAAAGATTGAATTTGAATTTTATCTTGTAAGGATTGAATTAAAGCAGCATAATTTTCTTCAGGTTTTGTTGTAATGATCAATCTTGAACGTTTGAATTTACTAGAATAAATAGATTCTAAGGGGTTCAACAACCAAAGGATGATCAATGCAATAAGGGTAGTAATAGCTGCCGCGAAATACATCCCTCCACCGGTAGCCAACCCTATAGCTGCCACTGTCCACAAGCCCGCAGCAGTAGTCAAACCCCGCACTCTACCCTGTCGTGAAAACAAGATAGCACCAGCACCTATAAAACCAATACCGCTTACCACTTGCGCCGCTACCCGCGAAGGATCGAGATCTATTCCATCTATAGCAATTACATCAGCAAAGCCATAGGCCGACACCAACATGATCAAACAAGAACCAACGGCCACCATCATATGGGTGCGCAGACCGGCAGCCCAATCTTTACGTTCACGCTCTAAACCAATCAAAGCACCAAAGAGCGATGCCAAAACCAATCTTAATAAAACCTCTTGCCAAGCTAATCCCATCATCATATAAATTTTAAAAAGTGAAACAGCACAAATTTAATGATTTTTTTCAGAAAACAGGTTTTAAGTCTAATAACTTGAAAAACACGAGGCTTTAAACTACCAGTAACTGGCTATCCAACGCTTTTAATTTGGAGAGGATATCCTGGTGGTACGGGTTCAATTCAAATTTTAGCATCAGGGTGTCTAACCTAAATTGTTAAGGTTCTTGAACACCCTGCTGGCACTAATCACGTCAAAGAGGGTTTTTACAGCGAGATATTTTCAGGAGATCCTTCGCTATCGCTCAAGATGACGGTCTTCAAGAGGGATGTTAGCACCCGCCGCTTCAAGCCATAGAAAATCTTTAATACTGTTTAGCGACGGGTTCATGAATACCAACAAGGCTCGTCATTCCGAACAAACGAAGTGCAGTGAGGAATCTCCTATACAATTTCCTAATGCTACATCGCCCGAACATCAATTGCTCGGCTCTATTTTTATTCTTCTTCAATCTCTTCTACTTCTTTAGGTGGAAGTGGTATAAATATAAATGCTTCATTAAACAACCTATAAACCTCTGTATAATTACTATCATTATAGGCTGTTTCGATTGCTTCACGAGCATTAATTAATGTGCTATCAGGTATATAAGCAATAGTGTCTCTATTTGTACCCGTAATATAAACATCATATCCGTAAAGAAAATCCTTATAAAAATCTCCCTCTTGTGTAATAATATCAGTTCCAAACATTAAGAGTGCAGGCGTTTCAAAATCACGCATGCCATC
>CAYPYZ010000057.1:0-10642 GCA_964414805.1 uncultured Paludibacter sp. | reverse complement strand
GGCATTGCGCGTCAGTTGACTTTAGATCGTGATCCACACGGTAATGTGCAAGTTTCCCAAATTGAAACTGAAAAATTACTGATTGAGATGGTAGCTAAGAAGTTAGCACACCTAAAAGCTACCGGTGAATACAAAGGTAAATTCTCTGCTATCAATCATTTCTTTGGATATGAAGGTCGCTGTGCTATTCCTTCTAATTTTGATGCTGACTACACTTACTCACTTGGTTATACTGCTGCAGTTCTAATTGCAGAAAATAAAACCGGATATATGGCATCCGTTCGTAATACAACCAAGCCTGCTAATGAATGGGTAGCTGGTGGCGTACAAATTACCATGATGATGAATATGGAGCGTCGCCACGGACAAATGAAACCCGTGATACAAAAAGCATTGGTGGAATTGGATGGAGAACCTTTTAAGTTTTTTGCAAAACACAGACAAACGTGGGCAGATGAGAATATGAGCTTTATCTATCCAGGTCCAATTCAATATTTTGGTCCAACTGAAGTATGCGACCAGCCTACCAAAACTTTACAGTTAGAAAAAGGACTGTAAATAATTAAGAATGTATAAGGTGCGGGAAGTATAGCTTTTAAGGCAGTTTCCGCACCTTGTTGTTTATATTCACCTATGCATGCAAATCGTAAAAATAGACTTTTATACCTGACTTTTGCAATGCTTGCCATTGTCGGCCTTTGCATAGGATACCTTAATGATCACAGAAATTCGTTTAGATTTTCCGAAAAAACCATTCAAAATGAAGTCTATAACGCTATGGATGAGGCTGATAGTTTTATCAATGACAACTTGTTAGATAGCGAAAACAACCGATGCGAATTAATCGACCAAGAGAAACAAATAGCTATTTATATTTATTCTCAAGATGAATTGGTGTTTTGGAATAATAATCTTTTTCAAATCGAATTGGATAGTATTGTACGAAATGCACTATGGCAATTCGTACATTTACCTAATGCCTATGGTATATATAAATTTTATACGCTCTCGGATGAAAATACTGCCATAGCATTTATCCCTATCAAAATTGATTATCCTTACCAGAATAAATACCTGATTAATGAGTTTCAATCTCAATTTGAAATTCCCAAAACTGCTCATATAGATGCTGATATAGATGGAGGTTTCAGCATTCAAGATAAAAACGGGCGACATTTATTTAGCATTATTCAATCCGACTTACCTCATACAGATAGGCTAATCAAGCAAGATTTTCTCAAATGGCTTATCTATCTGACACTGATTTATGTGTTCTTAAATGCTGTGTTTTTAAGTTTTTATTATAAGACTAAACCTAACAAATTATGGCAGATTATCACTAAAGTATTTATCCTACTATACTTTTTATTTAGTTTTGAAATTTTCAAAAACTTGGCATTATCGGATAATATCAAGCTTTATATAGCCAATATTCAAGAAATTCAATGCTTGAATATTTGGGGTCTTTTACTACTCTTGCTGATGACTTCCGGCTTGTTTATGCTATTAAAGATTCTCCATAAAGTCAAGCGCCTGAAGTCCGATAAAATTCTGCAAAATATAGGGTTTGATTTGATAGCGAGTATAATCATTATTGGTGTTTATTGGTTGTTTTTCCGTGATTTTGTAGTCTTCCTTGGTTTACAACTCTTTGTTTTACTGATATTTCATTATCTATGGTATTTTAAATTTAAAGGTGCATTAAGACTGAATGCCTTTATCTTATTTACTTTTATCTATGGCTTAGTCTCTGTTTTTAATGCCTATCATATTGCTGCTTTGGAGAAAGAAAAACTATATGAAGAGCAAGCACAATATATATTGGAACATGGTTATTTACCAACCGATCCTATGGTAGATTTACATTTGGAAGAGTTAAACAAGAACTTATACCAAGATGTGTATTTAAAAACTATAATAAGAAATACTGTAAATGATGAACTTGTTAATCAGTACCTACAACAAAAATATTTACAAGGATTTTGGAATCAATACCATATCGACATACGACTTTTTAGCAAGACCTCCGAAGAAGCTGCTTATTATTTGAGATTTTTAGAACATGCAGGGCAAAAGGTACAAAATACAGAATTTTACCTTTTGCCTGCTTCTCTCTATGATATTAGTTTTATAGGTTTTTTGGATATTGATGAACAATCATCAGAGAACGAGTTGATTGATAATCAACGTTTTTTAGTCTTGGAGTTTCAACCTAAAACTAACTTCCGTAGCTATAGTTTTCCATCATTACTTATCAGTGATGATTCGGGACAAACGGACGTAAACACCATGGCCATTGCTAAATATGAAAATACTTCTTTGGCGTACAGTGATTTACATTATAATTGGAATCAGACCGATTATTTGTTTAAGGATTTTGGTGAAGGTTTTAATAAATTGAGAATCAAAGGGAGATTTTTTTACGTTTATACCGTAGGAAACACAAGGATAGTCTTTACAGAAAATACGTTGTTTTCCTATAGAAACTTGACTTTCTATACTTTATTGGTGATAGCAATATTCTTGTTAATACTTAGAATAGCTATCTATTTAATCGAGATATTGCTACACAGGCAAGTTAAAACCTTGAATTTAACAAGTAAATTCCAGCTTGTTTTTACTTCACTTTTAATGCTGAGCTTTTTTAGTATCATGCTGTTTTCCATGAATTATATTAAAAATAACTACCGACAGGATCAAATTCTCGATATTGAAAAAAAGAAGCATTATGTACAAAAATCTTTGCAAAATGCCTATTATTGGATAGATGATTTGGAAAGTATTGACCTTCAGGAGTTAAATTTGACTTTACAGGAATTGGCGTATAACTTTCAAACAGACATTAATATCTATGATAATAATGGACGTTTAATCGGTAGTTCGCAACCATTGATTTTTAGTAAGCATTTGCTTAGTGACTTGATGAATCCTCAGGTGTATTTCTCCGATTTAGAAATTTCTAACCAATACGAACGCATAGGAAAATTGAATTATTTAGCTGCTTATACTGATTTTATCAATGGTGATTTTTTGCAATTAGCCTATATAGCTATTCCTCAATACTTGAGTCAGCAAGAGATTAACGAGAAGTTAGAGCAGTTTTTAGCAACATTGATACAAATCTATTTAATCATTATTATTCTATCTGTTATTCTGATTTTATTTGTTGGTAGGCGATTGGCCTTACCTTTACGTCAGTTGGAAAACAAGATGAAATTAATGCGTTTGGATGGTAAAAATGAGCAGATAGAATATAAATCTAAGGATGAAATAGGTAAATTAGTGGAGCAATATAACCGCACGGTAGTTGAGTTGGAGAAAAGCACAGAATTATTGTTAAGTGCAGAAAGAGAAACTACTTGGAGGAATATGGCGCGACAGGTAGCGCATGAAATTAATAATCCTTTAACACCTATGAAGCTGACTTTGCAGCAATTGCAAAGAACAAAAGGCGTAGATCAGGAACAGTTTGATGAGTATTTTGATAAAGCGATTCATACGGTTGTAGAGCAAATCGACAATTTATCGCGTATAGCCGGTACTTTTTCTGAATTAGCTCGCTTGCCGGAAACTAATTTCTCCCCTATAGATATAGCAGAGAAATTACAATCGGTAATTCGTTTATATAAGTCGGATAATGAGCATATTACTATCAATTACCATGGACAAGAAAAGGGCGTAATGGCGTGTGGTGATGCAGAACAATTAATTCAAGTGTTTAGTAATATATTAAAGAATGCTTGTCAAGCTTTACACTCCCATGCAAAAGGTAAAATTGACGTTTTGCTTGGTGATGCAAAAGAACAAATTAGCATTGAATTTATAGATAATGGTCCGGGCATTCCTCAAAATATTCAAGAAAATATCTTTAAACCTAATTTTACTACCAAAAGCAAGGGTATGGGATTGGGGTTGAGTATTTCCAAAAGTATAGTAGAAAATATGCAAGGTAAGATTGAGTTTAGTACAAGCGAAACAAAAGGTACTAAGTTTATTATATACTTACCGAAATTGACGAACGAATGCTAAACATAAGAGCTATATCATGATTTTATGTCATAATTTCATAATAAAGCCACCCAAAAAAGAGTTTTAAAAATAGCAATATTATATTTTATGAGAAGTAAATTTTTATTAGTTAGTTTATTGTGTGTGTTTATACAGCTTTCAGCCAGTAATTTATTGTATGATATTACCGATGGTGTGTATAAAGCTCAGTCTTCCCAAATGCCTGTTTCCATGCAAGATGGAGAGCATTATACTTTGATGATAGACAATCAAATGGTTGTGAAATACAGCTACAAGACAGGTGCTGCTGTTGATACATTGTTGTCACTCAAACAAGTTTCTCTTGCTCCTATTAAGACTTTTGAAGGCTATATCATGAGTCCGGAAGAGCGGTATATCTTGATTTACAATAATAAACAAATGCGTTTTCGTCGTTCATTCACAGCCGATTACTATATTTATGATACAAAATATAAAGACTTCGATCCGCTTTCGACTAATGCCCCACAAGCTTCTCCGGTGTTTTCGCCGGATGGCAGATATATAGCCTTTGCTCATAATTATAATTTGTATATGAAAAAAGTGGATTTCAAAACAGATATACAAATTACCAAGGACGGTGCAAAAGGTAAAATAAGCAATGGTATTCCGGATTGGCTGTATGAAGAAGAGTTTGAAACTACCTGTCATTATGCTTGGAGTCCGGATAGTAAGTTATTGGCATATGTGAAATTTGACGAAAGTAAAGTCAAAGATTTTTCTTTTCAGAATTTTTTGCAAGAGAATAAAGTAGATTATTTGCTATACCCCAATCTTACTACTTTTAAATATCCAAAGGCCGGAGAACAAAACACAGAAGCTAAATTGTATATCTATGATGACTTCAATAAAAGGACACAACACATTAAATTACAAGCTGATAAAGATAGCTATATTCCCCGTTTTAAATGGAGGAGTTTTGATAATCAATTAGCAGTATTTCAACTGAATCGCAATCAAAACCAGTTGAATATGTATATGGTTAATCCACTCTCAACCTTAAGCAAAATGATTTATAGAGAGGAAAGTAAAACCTATATAGATTATAAAAATACAGATGATGTATTCTTTTCTGAAAAAAATGGAAGTTTTTACCTATTGAGTAGTCGTGATGGCTACAGACATATTTACCAATATAACAAAGATGGAAGTCTGCTAAGGCAGATTACTAAAGGTAATTGGGACATCACTGATTTTTATGGTGTTAATGAAAATACGGGTATTGTATATTATCAGAGCGCTGAACTATCACCTATGGAAAGACAAGTTTATGCCATTGATGCAAAAGGTAAAAAAACCAACTTAACCGATGCAAAAGGTACAAATCGTGCCTACTTTAGTACTACATTCAGTTATTTTATACATCAAAATGGCAATCTTACTACGCCTGATAATTATGTAGTTAGAAATAGTGCTGCCAAATTAATACGTACTTTAGCATCCAATAAAGATTTACAAGACAAGTTTCAAAACTTACAGTTGAGTCAGAAGGAGTTTTTCAGTTTTAATACTTCAGATGGCACACGCTTAAATGGCTGGATGATAAAGCCCAAACAGCTAAATAACACAAAAAAACACCCTGTTTTAATGATTCAATATTCTGGTCCAAATTCACAACTTGTATTAGATAAATGGGATATTGGGTGGGAATACTTCTTAAGTACTCAGGGCTATGTGGTTGTTTGTGTTGATGGTAGAGGAACAGGTGCCAGGGGTAAAAACTTTGCAGATACAGGATATTTACGTTTAGGAGTGCGAGAAGCACAAGATCAAATTGAGGCGGCACAATACCTTGCAAGTTTGAGTTTTGTGGATAAAGACCGTATTGGTATTTGGGGTTGGAGTTATGGTGGAACAGTTACATTGATGGCGATGAGCAGCGGTAAGAAGGTGTTTAAAGCCGGAGTATCCATAGCACCCGTTACCGATTGGCGGTTTTATAATACGGCTTATACAGAGCGATTTATGCGAACTCCCGAACAGAATTTTAAGGGTTATGAAGAGAGCTCAGCACTTTTAAAAGCAGAGAAATTATCTGGAAGATTATTGTTAATTCACAGCACAGCCGATGATAATGTGCATTATGCCAACACCATGGTGTATGTAGATAGGTTGGTGCAAGCTGACAAGCAGTTTGAAATGCAAATTTATACAGATAAAAATCATAGTATATTGGGAAAACAAACCCGCAGACACTTATATCAACGCATATTTAATTTTTTGGAAAAAGAACTGAAAAACTAATGATTTATGTTGTATAACACTAAATATTACGTATGAATTTACTTTAGTCTTGGATACAGATACATTAATTATCGTAACTTTGGACTCTGAAAATAATTAATTTTTTGTTTAATTTTTTATCAATTAAAATGAGCACACAAAAGAAACAAGGTGGTAATATTATTGCCATTATCGTTATGATTTTCCTTTTTGGAATGATTTCGTTTGTTACAAACTTAGCGTCTCCAATGGGGGATATTTTGAAATTTCAATTTAACGTACCTAACTGGATGGGTACTTTGGGCGTGTTTGCCAATTTTATTGCATACGCGGTTATGGGTTATCCTTCCGGACATATGCTTCAAAAATTAGGTTACAAAAAAACAGCTTTGATAGCTATTGCCGTTGGTTTTATAGGCGTTGGTATCCAATTCCTTTCCGGAATGGCAGGTCAATCCACAGGTTTCTCTATATATTTATTGGGTGCTTTTATTGCTGGTTTCTCCATGACAATGTTGAATACGGTGGTGAATCCTATGCTTAACTCACTTGGTGGAGGTGGTAATAAAGGTAATCAATTGATTCAAATAGGCGGTTCTTTCAACTCTTTGAGTGGTACTGCGGTAATCGTACTAACAGGTATTTTGATTCCGAATATTATGGATGCAAAAATTAGTGACGTATTTCCATTGATGATTACCGCTTTGGCTATTTTTGCATTTGCATTTATAGTTATTTTATTTACTTCTATTCCTGAAAAAACTACAGAACAAAAAGCTACTTCTGCCGAGAAATCACATCATAGTGCATTGTCCTTCCGCCATTTCGTATTAGGTGCTATCGGTATTTTCGTATATGTAGGCGTTGAGGTTGGTGTTCCTAATGTCTTGAATAAATGGTTGCAAAACCCCTTAAGTGAAGGTGGTATAGGTATGGCTGAAGCAATTGCAGGCTCCGTAGCTGCTACTTATTGGTTGCTGATGTTGGTAGGTCGCTTGGTAGGTGCCGTAATAGCTAGCAAAGTTTCTGCTAAGTCCATGTTGACCACAGTATCTTCTGCCGGTTTGGTGCTTACTCTTGCTGCTATGTTTTCACCTGCTTCACTGACTGTTAATATGCCCGTTTTTACCGGAGATGCTGCCTTAATAGGATTTGAACAAGTCCCTCTTAGTGCTGCTCTTTTAGTATTAATAGGTCTATGTACTTCCGTAATGTGGGGTGGTATATTTAACCTTGCGGTAGAAGGTTTAGGTAAGTTTACAGAGAAAGCTTCAGGTATCTTTATGGTATTGGTTTGTGGTGGTGGTATCTTACCGCTTTTACAAAATGCTATTGTTGACTGGACAAACAATTATTTAGTAAGTTATTGGGTTGTGGTAGCAGGTCTGATTTACTTGTTATATTACGCTCTAATTGGTAGTAAAAACGTTAATAAAGACATTCCTGTTAACTAATTGGGAAGTTGAATAAATTAAATAATTTAAGGTAAAAAATGGATACACAATATGTAATAGGGATGGACATCGGTGGTACTAATACTGTTTTTGGTATCGTAGATGCGCGCGGTAATGTTTTATCAAAATCTGCTGTGAAAACTGATTTGCATGATGATTTTGATTTATTTGTTGACGACGTTTATCAAGAATTAAATGTCTTAATCACACAAGTTGGCGGCCTGTCTAAAATAAAAGGCATGGGTATAGGTGCTCCAAATGGTAATCATTACACTGGTAACATCGAGTTTGCTCCTAATCTTAGATGGAAAGGTGTAGTGCCTCTATCTAAATTAATGTCAGAGAAAATAGGTGTTCCTGTGGTCGTTACCAATGATGCCAATGCGGCTGCCATAGGTGAAATGACCTATGGCGCAGCCCGTGGCATGAAAAACTTTATCATGATTACTTTGGGAACCGGTGTTGGTGGTGGCGTAATTATCGATGGAAAATTGGTGTATGGTCATGATGGCTTTGCTGGCGAGTTAGGACATATATGCTCCGTTCGTAATGGTCGTTTATGCGGTTGTGGCAAATATGGCTGTTTGGAAACTTATGCTTCCGCAAGTGGTGTTGCACGTACTGCCAAGGAGATTTTGGAAACGCAACAGGTGGAGAGTCTATTGCGCAATATTCCGCTTGACAATATCACCTCCAAAGATGTGCATGATGCTGCTTTGCAAGGCGATAAAGTGGCTTTGGATATCTTTGAATATACAGGAAAGGTTTTGGGAGAAGCTTTAGCCGACTTTGTGGCATTTAGCGCCCCTGAAGCTTTTGTGTTATTTGGAGGTTTAACGAAAGCCGGTGATTATATCCTAAATCCTATTAAAGAACATATGGAGAAAAACTTGCTGAAAATCTGGCAAGGGAAAGTTAAAATACTGTTTTCTCAATTGAAAGAGGCAGATGCAGCTGTATTAGGTGCCAGCGCTTTAGCGTGGGAACTCTAAAATATGGAGTGATAAATCCTCATTATTTAACAGGAATTTTCGACTTTTGCAAGGCATAAGGAAAGATGCCGGAGTGGTTGAACGGGGCGGTCTCGAAAACCGTTGTACGGGCGACTGTACCGAGGGTTCGAATCCCTCTCTTTCCGCTCTATTTTTCAAGATTTACTTGAATCACTTCCTTAATATCTGTAGTATAATGCTGTGAAAGTTGCTCTTGTTTCATACGCCAAGTCCGACCGGGAGCTTGCGCTGCCAAACGTATCAAATCTTTGCTGTAACGCTTGTTTAGTTTGTCCATAACCTGCATCAATTTGATATGCTTGCTGTCACGGTTGTCAAATAAATTCAACTGCTGACTGCTATCAGGTGTGAAGTCCATCAAGACTACCCCGGCCTTTTTGTATTGATACCCGGAGCGGTAAATTTTTTCCAAACCCAAACGTGCAAACTTGGATAATTCTATAGCAGAATTTGTGGCAAAGGGCAGTTTGAGCACTATGGAATTGTTGTACTGTGGTAATTCTTTCCTAAAAGCATTGGTGATGACAAAGACTTGTATGGCATTGCAACAAGCATTTTGTTTGCGAAGCTTTTCAGCAGATTTTACTGCAAAGGTAGAAACTCGTTCATGCAAATCATCAAAACTCTCCAACATCTTATCAAAAGTACGGGTGGTAGCTATGCTCTTTTTAGCTTTTACTTCCTCTAATTCTAAAGTAGGAATACCCTGCAAATCTTGTTTTAAACGCAATCCAACTACCGTCATCTGTGCCTTAATCCACTCATCAGAGAGTTGCGTAAATTGATACGCATTTCGTACATTTAACGCTAAAAGACGTTTTGCATACCTTCTACCTATACCCCAAACATCCTCTATCTTCAACCATTTCAAAGCTTTGATACGCTTTTCTTCTGTATCAATCACATGTACACCACCCGTTTGTGTTGGAAATTTTTTAGCAATGCGGGTAGCTGTTTTAGCTAATGATTTAGTAGGCCCTATGCCTATGCTGACCGGGATATGTGTCCATTTTTCTACCGTATGTTTCATATCTAAACCATAGTCTTTTGCATCGACCATGATTCCCTCTAAATCAAGAAAAGATTCATCTATGCTATAGATTTCTTGCACGGGAGAAAATCGACTTAAAACTGACATCACCCTATTGCTCATATCTCCATATAGCTCAAAATTAGCGGAAAAAACAGCTATATTATGTTGTTCAACTATATCCTTAATCTTGAAAGCAGGCTCTCCCATTTTAATACCTAAAGCTTTGGCTTCTTCAGAACGCGCAATAGCACAACCATCATTATTGCTCAATACAATCACAGGTTTTTCTCTTAACTCAGGATTAAAAACCCTTTCGCAAGAAGCATAAAAATTATTGCAATCTATATGGGCAAATAAAGGCATAGGGTAATTCGCTTTATATCCGAAATAATTATTGTATACAGTTAAACATGTTTTCTAAAACTCCAAGTGATGATACCAAAGATTAAATTTTTAGAATCTTCGTTGATTTCAATATTGGGGTAATCCTCATTAGAAGATAACAAAACACATTTGTTTTTGGTTTTTTTAATACGTTTGGTTGTGAAATCACCATCTATAAAAATCATAGCTATATTGTTATTGGAGTACTCTAGACTGGAATCTATCACCAATAAATCATCTTCCAAAAAGTCCTTATGCATAGAAGAACCCTTTGCTCTGGCGAAATAAGTAGCTTCAGGATTGCGGATAATCAAACGATTTAAGTCTATTCTTTCACCCGTAAAATCATCTGCGGGGGAGGGGAATCCAGCTCTTAAAGTCCCTATATAAGGAAGTAGAATTTCCGTGACAATATCAGCTTTGAAAATTTCAAACTTGGGAGTGCTAATGATGGGTTTTACCTTTTGCATAGTTTTTTACCTTTTGCA
>CAYPYZ010000056.1:0-10832 GCA_964414805.1 uncultured Paludibacter sp. | reverse complement strand
TTACCCTTATGCCCGCATCCACATCACCTCTTCCTTTATATACATTACCGTTTACGGTACAACTTATCATATCAAGTCTGGCTGAAGTAGTATTGGCATAAAGATTTATACCTGCTCCGGAATTGGTTCCATTGGTAGAACTATTACCATATACCGTACAATTGATCATCAATCCAATGGAGTTCTCACGACCATAATAAGCAGTTTTATGTGCCCCTGAATTATTGTCTATAGTCGTATTAAACATATAAGTCTTAGATGGAACCGCTGCATTAAACGCATAGATACCACCACCAACACCGGAATTACTATTGCTTGAAACGGCAGCATTAATGAAATAAACTGTAGAACCATCATTCCAAATAGCGCCACCATTAGCGCCACTGGCACTGGTACCGGTATTTTTATCTAAAGAACTATTGATAAAACTTACAGTAGCACCTGAGAAAATATAGAAACCGGGTGTATGATGATCGGCTTTATTGTCATGAATACGACAGTCTTCAAACTTAACATTAGCCCTTCCTATGCTACCTGCACCACCATTCAAACGAGGATAATTAATGCCATTGATATTCAAATTAGGAGTGCCATTAGGGGCAGATTTACCTCCGGTAATATTGATATTTTTAAAGGAGACAAATAAATCTTCCTCCATGGGCGCCGTTATCGTTATCACATGATAAGCATTTTGACTACCCATGCTACCGCTTAAACTTGTAGTATTAGCAACAGGATCGGGTTGGTCGCCGGCTACAGGATTTTCAGGATAAGCACCTATCAAATTGATATTCTTCGTAATTTCGAATGTCAAATCACCTGCATCGCTTTCATTACCTCCGGTAACCACTACAGTTGGTAGATAAGTCCCTGCCGCAAGATGAATTTTATCCTTAGTTGCCGCTAATGCCAATGCATTGTCTAAACTCGTAGCAGTTTCCCAACTTAAGCCATCATTCTCAGGATCGCCATTTACTTTTACATAATAATCATTAGAAATATCCGGCAAGGGATCACCTGCTTCTTGCGTGATATAGATTACATGCTCCTCATTTTTCATAATCCAAGCAATCAGTTTTCCCGTACGGGTAACAGTAGCATTGTTTTTAGCAACAGAGAATTTAATCGTATCCGACTCTAAACCCTGTTCATTATCAATGGTAATCCAATCTACATCAGTCCTCACACGCCATGGAAGATTGGCCTCCATAAACAACTTGTAATCACCTGCCTCTTTACCTACTTCAAATGTATCTGAGGAGCCAAAAACTAAGACCGGATCTTTCGGTGTAAAGCTACCTAAATCCTCTTCAGCACATGCATACATCATCAATAAGGGTAAAAGCAATAAGTAAAACAAGTAACTATATTGATTTTTTAATCTCATCTTCATATGATTTATTTTTTAGAATTTCGATTTTCAATAATTAATTATTTGATATAATAAGTAGTCCGTTGGCTACACTACGTTCAGCACCACCATTGTCGCTTGGCCAGTTTCTCACTTCAAATATGTCATCAGTAGCAGTTTCAGTATTTCTAATGAAGAAAGTAGTGGAACCGCCACCATCTAAATTCACAGCATTATAAGCTCCTACAGCCATCAAACACTGCCCTAATTCCTCGAAGGTCATACCGTTTGAATGCCAGAAATTTCTACCGTCAACTGCCATCATGTATACCTTTTTACCATCTTTGGAAACACCTATACATGTGCGTGGTTCTATGGTTACATCTGTTTGTTTCACCAAAATACTATCTTCCACCAACCAGTATAAACCGCCTACAGCTTCCTTGATGTCATCTTTCACATCGGGATAAGTAGTTTGGTCACCCACCACCGCTTTTTTATCTTGCGTGATAGCAAAGAAAGTCCGATTGATATCCTGAAAAGCTGTTTTAATAGCCACACCATTCTTGTAAAAAATACTCCTGGGTTGACCATTAGACATATTGAAAAAGTCGGCATTGATACCACCATAAACCATATGGCCGGGGGCATCTACAAATGTAGCTTGCTTAGTCATTGCCTGCATAGCAAACTGATTTTTATTATTCGGAGAAGAAGCTTCGATGCTAACAGAGGGTTCATTCAAGTCAATTTCAAAGAAAAAGACCTTCATAGCAACTCCTTCCATAGATAGAAATTTCATTTCGGTAGCTTGCACACCCGGCGTCAACACATAGGATGTATCGGAGCTAACATGTGCAACTAAGTCGGTTTCCTGCACCAACTTTTTGCCTATATCCGATTTAGCAATAGCCTTATATTCGGTTACGGTTTCTGGAGTCTCACAGGCAAATAATCCAATTACAACCAGTAATAAAGCATATAATTTGAAATCTTTCATATGTATATTTTTTTATTCAATTACAGTTTTTTAGCTATACAAATCTATATTTTAAAAGATATATATTGACAGCATAAGAAACCTTATTTTCAATTAATAATTTGGATTGGGTTCAAGATTTGGATTCAGCTGCAACTCCTTTCCGGGAATAGGCAAAACGAGCTGATGTGGCAATAAACCAAGTACTTCTATTGCTTTTCCAGTCCTGACATAATCATGATACATGAAATTTTCAGCTATCAATTCTTTCTTTCTTTCCAATAAGATAGCATCAATAAAAGCGTCATCAGTTGCCGGATATACATCCGATAAACCCCTAAATCTTCTCAATTCATTCAATCTCTCTAAACCTGCGGAACGTCCTTTTCCTTCTGCCGCAATCAGATACATTTCCGCCAATCTTGAAATAATGATTGGGTCTCTGCCGGTCTGACCACTTGGATACTTATTAATGCAGTTGCTTCCAGCCACATTCGTAACAGAAATATCTTTTCTATTATCATTAGCATCATACATATCCATCACATCCTGAGGGGGTCTGTAGGCATACTGACCTTTATTGGGATGGGCATAGGTATAGAACAAATCCCCAAGATTATTACTTGATTCGGTTGAGATATTCTCGAAAGAGAAAATAATCTCTGTATTCAATATTTTTCTGAATATTTTTGAATAGGCATCTAACTTATAATTACCTGAAGTAATGATAGTTTCAGCCAAATCAGCAGCTTGCTCTTTCTTGCCTGCACTTAATAAACAACGGGCTTTAAGGGCTTTAGCTGCATTTTGGGAAACATAATAATAGTTGGTAGAAGTACCTAAAAGTGAGATAGCAATATCCAAATCTTCTTCTATAAAATCCCAAACTTCGTTGAGAGGATCACGTTTGACTTTATCCAAGGTATTCTTTCGAATAATAGGCACATCGCCCCATCTACTTGCCAAACTGAAATAGATATATGCCCTGAAATAATGGGCTTCACCTTTGGCAAGGTTCCTCAATTCTATATTGGGAGAGATATGTTCAGTAATGTCTATAAGATTATTAACTTGATATAGCGCAGAGAAATAGCCATTCCAACTACTTGCAATATATCCGTTTAGAGGATTTAATGTTGCATAAATCAAATCTCTTGGATTACCTGTGCTGGTCGATAAAGTTCCTCCTAAAATATCGAAGAAAATAAATGCTCTGGCACCCGGACCGTTTTGAACGGCATTGTACACTCCCATGCGTAAAGCCGGTAAATCTTTTTCAGTCACAGCTCCGGGAGGAACCGCAGCATGAGAAAAGATATTCAGGAAATCCTCGCAGGAAGATAATATGATAATAATGGATAATATTCCTAATATTTTTTTCATTGTTGATAGCTTTTGAAAATTAGAAACTAATATTTGCTCCAAAACTGATAGTACGTGGTTGCGGTACATTTAATAAGTCCACACCACTCAATCTTGGATCTGATTCAGTACTTACTTCAGGGTCATAACCGGAATATCTTGTAAGTAGGAATAAATTATCTCCTTGTGCATAAAGACGAAGAGACTTCACATTCAACCTGCTAAGATATTTTTGTGGAATATGATAGCTTAATGTTGCATTACGCAATCTGATAAACGAGCCATCTTCCAACCATCTGTCAGAGTTTCTATCATTATTGGTATCACTATTAATAGCTCTTGGATATTTGTTAGTGCTACCCGGTCCTGTCCAACGGTTATTTACATAATCTTCAAGCACTGCGAAACGAGCACCGAGTCGACCGATAGTTGTTCCTTTTCTTTGATTATAAACCTTATTACCATACATATAAGTGAAGAAAATATCCAATTGGAAATTCTTATACTTAAAGGAATTGTTCAAGCCCCCAAAGAAATCCGGTGTAGGCGCTCCCATTACTTGTCGGTCGCTGTCATTAATGATATTGTTGCCGTCAGCATCCAACCATTTAACATCACCAGCTCTGATGCCCAAATCATAAAATTCTTTAGGCACTTCACCATCATATTGATAGATACCTTCCATTTGGAATAAATAAAAAGCTCCAAGTTCTTTACCTACTTGCAAAGCTCTATTAGCCCCGATAGATAAAGGTAAATCATCACCTAATAAAGCGGTAATTTTATTTTGATTGGTAGCAATATTAAACTGCGCTAACCAATTTACCTGTCCAATATTAAAGTCGGTATTGATACTAAACTCAACCCCTTGGTTACGCATAGATCCAATATTACTCATGATGCTTGTCACACCGGTAGTGGCATGAATAGGCATGCTATATAACAAATTATTGGTTTTTTTCAGATAAGCATCTAAGATGATATTGATACGACCTTTCAGCAATTCCATATCTAAACCTATATCATATTGGTCGGCGGTTTCCCAAGTTAACTCATCATTTCCAAAAGAGGTAATAGCAATACCACTGGTTTCACCATAGTTTTTTCCACCTGACATCAAGGATTGATAAGCATAATTGCTGATACCATCTTGGTTACCGGTCTTACCATAACTAACCCTAAACTTCATATCCACACCGGTATCTTTCATAAATTCTTCTTTCGAGACATTCCATCCTAAAGAAGCTGATGGGAACCAACCCCAACGCGTGCTCGGAGCAAATTTAGAAGAACCATCAGTACGCAAAGTCAAGGTCATCAAATACTTTTCTAAATACGCCATGGTTGCTCTTCCAAAATAGGACTCCATGGCAAATTCAGACAAACTACCACTGGCATCATATATTTCGGAAGCCACGGAGTTAACATCGAAGGCCGGAGACGGAAATCCACGTCCATCTACCAAAGTAGTGTTGGTAGCAGACTTTTGGAAAGAATGTCCTACCATCAACCCTAAATTGAAATTATCAAAACTATCATTATAATGACCAACATTTTCAACCAATATATTTTTATTGAACCTGTTGTATTCAATAATACGTCCTACTCCTGTTCCGTAAGGATGGTTTTCATTATAATAAGAATAGTCGTAAGTATAGGCCATATCGCTATTAAAAGAAGTTCTCCAAGTAAACTTGTTATTCAATTTAAGCATAGCATAATATCCACCTAAATATCTATAATTATCGAAATAAACCTTTTGTTCATTCAGGATTTGTATGGGATTGTGGAACATTAATTCATCTGTTCCACCCAAATAATAATCTCCATTAGGTTTAATAGGTCGATCGAAAGGCCTTTGTTCAACAGTACGCGCAATAATGGTAGTACCTAAGTTAGCTCCGGGTACCTGCGTGTTTCTTAAGTAGTTTCCACTAACATTAGCGCCTATCTCTAACCATTTCCTAACCTCATGACTAATTTTCGCTTTCAAGTTAATTTTCTGCAAAGCATTGGTTTTAATAATACCTTCCATGCTGGTGATATTACCACCAATATAGTAATTGGTCTTATTCACACCTCCTGAAAAGGACAAATCGCCATTGAAGGAATGACCTGTTTGCGTGATATAAGACAACCAATCTGAATCAGGTAAACCTTCAAAAGGATTGGCAATATGTACCTTATAATTAGCATCTCCTACTTGCAAATCATATTGATTATTGTAATTATCCACACCTTCATTGTATTGCATTACATACATATCAGAGCTTGCGAATTTCAATTTGTTTCTGTTGGCAAAAGTGGAGATACCGGTATTGACATTCAATTGAATATCAGATTTTCCTTGTTGACCGGATTTCGTGGTAATTACCACCACTCCATTGGTGCCTCTTGAACCATAGATAGCGGCTGAGGCAGCATCTTTCAAGACTTCTATAGACTCAATATCCGTAAGATTCAGGGTAGATAAAGAGCTCATAGATTCACCAAAGTTATAGATATTAGCGTTAGAATTGGTAATAGGAATACCATCTACTACATATAAAGGCTGATTGCTGGCACTCAAGGAAGATGCTCCACGAATGGATACACGTTCGCCTGTCCCCAAGTTTCCGGAAGTAGTTCCAACAGTCAGACCCGCCACACGTCCCTCGAGCAATTGTGAAGGACTGGTTGTAGTTCTACGCATATTGCTTTCATCAATTTTTACTTTAGAAATGGCATTGGTTACCAAAGAGCGTCTTTGCGTACCATAACCAATAACTACCAATTCATCTAAAGTCTCAACACTTTCTTTCAAAATAATATTAACGGAAGTTTTGCCACCAATGGATACCACCAAGGGGTCGTAGCCAATGAAAGAAACAGCTAATCTTCCATCTAAAGGAGCATCAAGACTGAATTTTCCATCTATATCCGTGATGGTTCCGATAGAAGAACCTTCTAATTTAACGGTCGCTCCAACTATCTCCATTCCATACTCATCAGTGATTATACCTGAAATTTTTTCGTTTTTAGGAGTTGTTGTAAGCTCCCTCAAAACCACTTGATTCCTGTCAATCTGATATGTGATATCAGTTCCATCAAAAATCTTTTGTAGTACTTTTTCTACTTTTTCATTGACTGCATTGAGCGATACTTTTCGATTAACATCTACAATTTGTTTACTATACAAAAATCGATAATTGGTCTTTTGCTCTATGGTGTTTAACAACTCCTCAACCGTAACATCTTTGACATTCAAATTAATGTTGGCGTTTTGAGCAAATACTTGCGTTGTGTTAACCAAGACAAGGAAACCTATCAATAGGATGTAGAATTTTCGGAAAAGCTTGAGCTCATTTTTAATTTTCATAAGCCGGATGTTTTTCTCTTTGAACATACAATACATTTAATAAGATTAATAAAATTCGATATCTTTCTCTTACAAATACAATGGTAAAATAAAACTAAATTTTAAGAATTTCTTTCATGGGCAATGTGTAATTAATTAAGTTAATATTTAAATAAAAAATCATTTCCTTTCTTTATAGACTTCAATCTTTTCTTTAGAATATATGCCTGAAGCGTTTTGTGTTCTTTTGGTATGTACATACCTGATGGGTGCTGACATTTCAAGCAAATGCAGAATATTATCTAAGGATTCATCATCGAAAGTAGCTCTGAATAAGTAAGATGCAATGGAGGCATCCTTCACCTCAATATCTATATTATACATCAATCCAATTTTCTTGAAAATATAATCAAGTCTATCATCCCTGAAAGCTAAAACGCCATCTTTCCATGCTACCCATTTGTAAGTGTCTGTGTTTGAAAGCTGGTAAGTCTTGCTGTTTTTACTATAAGAAACACGCTGTGATGGCTGCATATTCAAGAAGCTCTTTTCATCAATGCTTACGTCCACTATGCCATCAAGCAAGGTTACAGCTACGGAAGTATCTTTTTTATAGGCTTCTACATTAAATTTTGTACCGGTTGCAACTACTTCTAATTCATCTGTTACCACAATAAAAGGATGCTCCTTATCAGATTCAATTTCAAAATAGGCTTCACCTTCTATAAATACCTTACGCGATGGTTGTAAGAATTGAATAGGGAATTTGATACGCGTACCGGCATTTAACCATACGGTTGAACCATCGGGTAGATCGAGCTTAGAGCGACTTCCGAAAGAGGAAAAAACTTCCTGATAAGCTTCTTCTTGAACTAAGGTTGTATCTTTCATCAACAACCAAGCTATCATCAATAAAGAAGGTAATATCAAAATGGCAGCAACTCGCTGACTCCATTTGATAAAGGTATGGAAGAAAGTAGGTTCGTTTTGATAGGTTTTTGTGAAAACCTGATGCATAGCTTTTTCAAGGTCTATATCATCTGTCTCGAAAGGAGCAGAAACCGTATTCCAAATATTATATAGTTGATTGTAATACGCCTGATTGGCAACGTCTTCTGACAACCAAGCTGATAATTTTTCCTTATCTTCTATAGTGATTTGGTTGGCAAGTTGCCTGATTATCAATATATCTATTTTATTGTTTTTCATTTGTTGGGTCTTAACACTATTACAAAGACGTTTGATAAACTAAAACCCACATGCAAAAGGTAAAAATTTTTATGTTTATTCAAAATATTCTTTAAGCAACTCCCGTAACTGTCTGATAGCTTTGCTCATTCTAACTTCAACAGTTCTTTCAGAAATCGCTAATTTTTCTGCAATATCTTTGTATTTTATGCCTTCCAAACGACTCATACGAAAAATTTCTTGCAAATTTTTAGGAAGTAATGTGATGGCTGTGTTTAATTGCGATTTCAAATCATGATAGAGTATATAATTTTCAGTATCTATATTTTTCATGCTGAAATTAAGATTACTAAAAACTTCATATTTTCTCACTTGTTTCATATGCCTAAGCTCGTCAAAACAAGCATTTTGCACTGCACGCAAAAGATAGGATTTAAGTGATTGTATGATGCTTAGTTCGTCTTTATCATGCCATAATTTAAAGAATATATTTTGGACTATATCTTCGCATTTATCCTTGTCATGAAGGATGATGCCGGCAAATTGCACTAAATTTTTGTAATACCTCACAAACAGGATAGTAAAAGCTTCTTTACTTCCGGCACGCATCATTAAAAGCAAGTCTTTATCTTTTATTGCTGTGCTCATGTTTAAGTCTTGTGAAATATTGATATCTCGCGTAATGCAACAATTTTGCGAACACTAAAATTAGCTCTTCTCTATTCAAAAATCAAAATGATAAGCCGCTCCCAAAATGTATTTTCCTTGATGGTTAGGGCCTGTAGGATTGCTGTTTATAATATGATAAAGCTGTACCGCATGGGACTTTGATAGTTTTTTCTTAATGGCAAATTTGTACCGTATCAGCTGAAAAGGGAGATTGGGAGATACGTTCAAATCGTAAAAACTTTCTGCTGACACAGAGGGTGTTAAAGTATATTTTGGAATATCATAGCTTAATTGTAACATATTTCTCCATGTCCATTTGGATGTAAACACTTGAATCACAGAAGGATTACTTAGATCAAATCGATTGGAATTATCTCTAATCAAACTCTGTATTCTTTCTCTGACGGACAACGTAAATCTATTCATTTTAAGGCTATAATTGGTTTGCAATTGTAACCTGTGCTGCATTTGGAAATTATCATAAGGCTTATCATAGGTTCTAAAAAAATTATAACCAAAACCAAAATTTAAAGCTGGGGCTAAGGTATAATTAACATGTGCTCCCATACGAAATTTATCAAACTGGTCTATATAATCATAAGTTCTAAACTCCGCATCAATAACGGTATTCCAGTCATCATTCCAAGTTTTCTTTACAGCAAAATTAGTCCAAACGCCATATAAATCAGACTGTGCAAAAGATACAAAACTATGCAAAACAACAAAAAACAGGGTAAAAAGTAAATATCTCATGCGTTTATTCTTTAGATAAATATGTTTCAAATCCCGAAGATTGACAGGTTTGAAATTCACCATTTTCATCCTCATAGATAAGGTAACAAGCCACATCCGGCAAACGTTCACATATAGACAGAGCACTATCGGTTCCCAATACCATAAAAGCTGTAGCTAATGCATCCGCACGCATGCAAGAATTAGCAATAACCGTAGCACTTAGTAAATTATGCGCTACAGGATAACCGGTTTTGGGGTTGATAGTATGGGCATATTTTTTATTATTCTTATAGTAATACTGACGATAATTACCAGAAGTTGCCATACCACAATCAGTTAAAGCCAATACAGCTTGGAGGTTTTGTTCTGTCGTAAATAAATCTTCAACAGGCTCATTGATACCTATATGCCATTTTTCTCCTGAAGGATTTAAGCCTTTGCAGGCAATTTCTCCACCTATCTCAACCATATAGTTTTCACAACCGGCATCATATAGCAATGCCCCAATTACATCGGCAGCTTGTCCTTTCGCAATGGCACTTGCATCCAATAGGATACGTTCATCTGTCTTGATAAGTTGATGGTCATCAACCCTAATCTTCTCATATCCAACATAGGGCAAAATAGCTGCTACATCAGGCTCATCACGTCTATCAGCCTTATCAAATCCAAATCCCCAAGCATTGACCAAAGGAGCAGCAGTGATATCAAAAGCACCCGATGTCATGGTTGAAACCCACACAGCTTCTTCATACATTTGCATAAAAAACTCATCTAATGCAACTGCCTCATTCCTATTGACTTTTGAAATAACTGATGCCTGATTGAAAGTCGAAAGTGAGGCATCAAACAATATAAGCTTATCAAGAATGGCTTGATGTAAGCCCTCCCCATTCGGGTGTAAATAAGTAATATGGTAATAAGTGCCGAAAATAGGTCCTTGCACTTTGCTGTAAACTGGCTTATTAGAGCTAAGTTGACAGGCTGATGCCATTAATAAAACAGCTATGAAAATCAGGGATGCAAAACTTTTCATACCTAGTGTAAAACGTAAATTTACCTTTTGCATAGCTTAGTTTTCTATATCAAATTCTAATCTTTGACCTCTAATGTCAGTATTAACTTGACCATTATCGTAAGCTAACTTGCCATTCACCCAGGTCTTGATCACACTATAACTAAAGCTATATCCTTCAAAAGGCGACCATCCA
>CAYPYZ010000055.1:1517-10957 GCA_964414805.1 uncultured Paludibacter sp. | reverse complement strand
TAACTCCTTTTGCAGATAATGGAGGGCTTGGTAAAACTTGCTTATTGACAGGAACTGATAATCCTGCTGAAACTCTTGGCATGAATAGTTCGCAATTATCGCTGTTAGGATTGAACTTAGAACCCATTGTAGGTGATGAAATTATTACGTTTGACCAACTCGGTCTTGCACGTGAAGGCCTACAAAAAATGGGTGCAAGCGTTAAATAATAACTTTTTCAAGATGCATATGCAAAGAAACGAGAAAATACTTCACATCTTTGCATATGCGTTTTGATGTAATTTTCATTTATTATTCATTTAAAATATTGATGTATGAAAAAATTAATTATTCAATCTACTTGCTTTTTAGTTGCAAGTCTTATGACTGTAATGACAGTCTATGCAGATGTTTATGTAAAACCTAATGCTACAGGCGATGGCACAGGCTCTTCTTGGGAAAATGCTATAAGCCTTTCTGATGCGCTGCTTGCAGCAGTTAGCGGTGATGTGTTACATCTTGCTTCCGGTGAATATATACCCTCTGAATTAATCACAGGTGGTGCAAGTGACTTTGATGCTACTTTTGAAATTAAAGCCAATATCACATTGGTTGGTGGTTATCCTGAAAATCCAGTAGCGAGTGATGAACCTTCTAAAGACAATCCAACCATTTTTAATGGCGAAATAGCTGAAGGATACAATGTGTATCATGTGGTTGCTATAACAGCACCTAAAGAGGAAGATGCCAAAGTAACTATGATCAATATTGGTATTAAAGGTGGTAAAACAGCAGCTTCCGGTACAGCTATTAATGTTGATGGCGTTAACTACGTGCTAACCAGTGGGGGAGCTATCATAGTGGGTGGTGCTGATTTGGAATTACTGAACTGTAGAGTTTTTGATAATATAGGTGGTTATCATTGCCCCGGACTATATGCTTTTAATAAATCTAATATTGTGTTAGATAACTGTGTTTTTGAAAATAATATAGGTTCGGGAAACGGTGCCAGTATGTGGATTGCTGATTCGAATATAACCGTAAGTAATTCATCTTTCTTGAATAATAAAAATGGTGGAGTAGGTGCTATACAAGTAATTACGAATACGAATGCCAAATTTTATCATTCAACCATCGCCAATAATATCTCCGGCTACGACAATGCAACTGCCAGTCGTAATGGTTCCGGTATTTACGTAAGAGATGGCTCTAAGGTTCAAGTGGTTAACTGCACCATTGAAGGTAATCAAGCCAATGGTAATGGTGCCGGTATAGCTTTACATACCTCCAATGTCAATACCTTATTGAATGAGGTTGAAGTAATTAATTCCACTATAGTGAACAATAAATCTGTGATGTTGAATAATAGTACTGCCGGTATTTTTGCTTTGACAGCTGGTTGTACTGTTAATGTTTATAATTCAATTATTTCAGGTAATACCGCTGTGGGTTCAGGTAATCCTAATGTTGGTGTTACCGGTGCAAGTACGATAACAGCCAAGAGTTCTATTGTGGCAGATAAAGTATTGGATGCAGCTGCCGCCGAAGTGGCTGAGCTTAGTTTTGACCCTGAAACTATGCTTGGTGCATTGGCTGATAACGGAGGTGATATGCTTACAGTTAAATTATTATTGGACGAAGAGAGTAATCCGGCATTTACCAATGGCATGGAGGTCTCTGAATTAGTTGCTTTAGCTAATACGCTTGTAACACCTTCATTGATAGATATTGTGCAATACGACCAAATAGGTAATGAGCGTGATGGGAGAGTTATGGGCGCTTTGGCAATTAAAACGCCACCCAGCGGACTCGTTGATGCTGCACAAGATGATGCAATTCAAGTGAAAGTTACTCAGAATGGCATTGAAATTAGCTCTATGTTGAATGATAGAATAGCTATTTATAATGCCATAGGGCAACGTGTTTTCCATAGCATAGCTACCTCTGAATCTACTTTCGTAGGTAATCTTTTGCAGAAAGGTAATGTGTATATTGTTTTAGTAAACGATAAGTCGAAAAAAGTTTTGTTTTAGTTAATCCTAAGGTGGATGAGCACTTATAGCTCATCCACCTTTTCGTTTCCCTTTATATGAAAAGAATATTCTATATTGTTTTACTTGTTATTATTACTATAATTTCCCATGCTCAAAATTATGAACATCTGATTATGTATGGGCAAAGTCTTTCTACCGGTCATCAATCTTGGCCGCCTTTATCTGTTGAAAATGTATCGGGCAACCATATGATAGGCAATCAAGTATGGTCAAATTTTGGTAATTCAGCAACGAATCAGCTGAAAGCTTTGATTGCGAATGTTGCGGCAACAACTGCCTCCCTCTCAAAAACCAGAGCCAGTATGATTTATGGAGAATCGCCCATCGTTGCAGCAGCTAACCATATTCAATTAAAAACGAATCATCAATTTCAGTTGATTGCAAGCTCTTGCGGAACGGGCGGTAAAACTATAGAAGAGCTTTCAAAAGAACATTATAATCCCGTTTGTTACGGACATTTTAGCAATGCTATCCAATATGCATCCAAGCTTTCTAACCATATACATTGTCCGGCTATTTTCTGGATGCAAGGTGAATATAATTATACCGTGCCGGCCGGTAATAGTGGTCTGACTTCCGGTAGCCGTCCCACTGCCGATAAAAACACCTATAAATCCTTGATGCTTACGCTGAAAAACAATATGCAGGCTGATATCAAGGCAAAATACCAACAATCAGATGATCCTTTATTTATTACCTATCAAGCAGGTGTACAATATACCCGTGGCGTGCATCCTACCATTGGAATGGCGCAATTAGAAGCTTCCAATGAAAATGACGATATTGTATGTGCGGGGCCGGTTTATCCCATGACTGATAGAGGAGGGCATTTAGATTCTAATGGGTATCGCTGGTTTGGTGAAATTTTAGGAAAAGTGTATTACCGTACAAAAATTTTGGGGCAGGATTTCAAGCCCTTACAACCTTTGCAAATTTCTCGAACTGCTAATCCTAAAGAGGTTAAAATTAAGTTCTTAGTTCCTCAATTGCCCTTAGTCATTGATGAATCTTTGGTAGAAAAAGTAACGGGTGCAGGCTTTGAACTATATGCCGGTGGCGCTAAAAAAATCATATCCAATATTAGGATAGAAGAGGATTGTGTGATATTGACAGGCATAACTAATTTAACCGGAGATATAGAAATTATATATGCAGGAACGAATAATGCAGGGCACGGTAACTTGCGTGATAGCGATGATTATCCTGCTTATTACACCTATATTGATTTGGATAAAAAGAATAGTAATGGAAGCTATTTCTTTGCAAGAGATGCATCGGAAACGACCCTAAGACCTAATTATGAGCCTAAGGATGGACACGGAATTATCTATAATAAACCTTATCCTTTATATAATTTTTGTGTTGCATTTTATTATAAACTCCCAGCTGGTGAGGAATTTATGCAAGTACCGGGTTTAGAGGATTATACCGCTGTTGAGACAGTAAATATCAATAATCAAAAGAGACCTTACATCCAAGAAGATAATTTGATTTTACCGCCTGCGAATATTGCTTATAAACATGTAAATATTATTGATTTAGCTGGTAAAACCGTGTTTTCGAAAGATATTAGTAGATTATTACACGAGCAACAACAAATGATTACTCTTCCTGCATTAGCGAATGGAGTATATATCGTTAATATACAATACCTTGATAAGAGCACTCAAGCGTTTACTGTATATTATATTTAAAAATTTAGAGCATGATGAACAGACGAAATTTTTTAAGAAAATCAACGACTTCACTTTTAAGTATCGGACTTATCAATGGTTTGAATTTGGATTTAAAAGCGCAAACCAATGAGGTTAAAGCTATTGCTACGGGTGAAAACCAGATGCGTGTTATCACTTACAATATATTCAATGGAGCTATTGGTTTTAAGGGAATTAACGGCAAAGCTTTACCTGAAGGGGAGGATAGTGATTTAGTTAGAGAAGCAAGAAGATTAGGTCAAGTCTCAAAACGCATCGCTTTTGAACTTGAATTATACCATCCGGATATTATCAATTTTTCGGAATCGGCGGAAGAGGCGGTGGTTAAGGAGATAGCGGAGATGTTAGAGATGAATTATGTGCATTTTCCAAGTGGCATTAAACGTTTTCCCGGAAGTATTTTGACTAAATATGAAATTGTCAGCTCTCAAAATCGCCCATTTGTCAATAAGAAAAAAAACAACCCACAAGAACTATTTACCAGACACTGGGGAAAGGCTATTTTACGTTTGCCTAATGGCGATTTGATGGCTGTACATTCTGCACATTTATGGCCTTTTAGAAAGGAAGAAAACGATACAACTATCAGAATGAGGGAGATTGAAGCTTTGCTGGCTTCTATACGTGCAGATTTGAAAAATGGTGTAAAATCTGTTTTATTGCAAGGAGATTTGAACCATAAACCTGACACAGCAGAATATGAAAGATTGAATGACGGTTTGTTGTTGGATACTTTTAAAGCGGTAGGTGAGGGAGAAGGTGCTACTTATACAGCCATTAATCCCACTAATCGTATAGATTATATTTATGCTGCGGGGGATATAGCACAACATGCCAAATATGCTAAAGTCCTGTATGAGGGGGCTTTTAGGATGAATAATGAAGATCCACGAGCGTTTTCATTATCTGATCATTTACCTGTTTTAGTTGATTTTGCTTGGTAGTTTTAATAATTCAATTAATTTTTGTACTTTTGCAGGCTATTTTATATGAGGAAATACTTTATCATATCACTGACTATCTTTGCTTTGCTAAGCTGTAGCGAGTATCAAAAACTCTTGAAAAGCAATGATCCTGAATTGAAGTACGAAAAGGCTGTTGCCTATTTTGAAAAGAAGGATTATATGCGTGCTACTACTTTGTTTGATGAAGTAACAAGATATTATCGTGGTACGGAACGCTCTGAGCTGATATTGAATTACTTGGCTCAAAGTTATATGGGACAAAAGGATTATTTTACTGCCGGTGAGTATTATAAAACTTATGTGAGGACTTACCCGAAAGGAAAGTTTATTGCTGAAGCTCGGTATATGATAGGGTATTGTTTTTATTTGGATTCGCCGGATGCGAGATTGGATCAGACTTCTACTATGGATGCCATAGAGTCATTCAATGAGTTTTTGGATTTGCATCCTGACAATGAAAGGGTGCCAAAAGTGAATGAGCTATTGGACGAATTATTAAACAAATTGGCCTATAAAGAGTTATTATCAGCGAGATTATACTATAATTTAGGAAGCTATCTTGGTAATAATTATCTTTCAGCGGTAGTAGTCAGTGAAAATGCTTTGGAAGATTTCCCGGCTAATAATTATAGAGAAGAATTTGCTTTTATAATTCTTAAGTCAAAATATCAACAGGCTCTTCAAAGTGTTGAAGATAAGAGAGTTGAAAGGTATAGAGAGACCATTGACGAATATTATAATTATGCCAATGAGTTTCCAGCAGGGAAAAATATTAAAGAAGCTAATAAGATATTGGCTGATTCGCAAAAGATAGTTAAAGATTAATTAGATACGAATTAAATAATAAGATATGGATTTTAGAAAGACTAATGCTCCAACAAGTACGATTTCACGCGATATAAGCGGACTTTCCAATGAAATCGGTAATGTTTATGAAATGGTGATGATTATCTCAAAAAGAGCTAATCAGATTAACAGTGAATTGAAATCTGAAATTGAAAAGAAATTGCAAGATTTTACCGGTGCGACTGACAGTATAGAGGAGATTTATGAAAATCGTGAGCAAATTGAAATATCTCGATATTTTGAGAAACTTCCAAAACCCTCATTACTTGCTACTCAGGAATTTATTGATGGAAAAATCTATTTTAGAAACCCTTTAAAAGACCAATCTAAGGCGTTTTAAATATTTTTCCAATAATTTATACTAAATATATAGCCACAAAGCGTACTAAAAAAGAGTATCTTTGTGGCTATACTTGCTTATTAGTACTAATAATCTTAATAGCCATTAAACTGTAAAATTCTTTTTAAACATACCATTATGAAACGTATACTCACTGTGATATTTGTTTTCTCCTTTGTTTTGAGTTTTAATATTGTTGCGCAACAACAGACTATGAAAGTTGCCAGCTATAATCTTCGGGTTGATACTCCCAGAGATGTGGCTAATGGTAATGGATGGTTAAATCGCTATCCCGTGGTAGCCAATATGGTATTATTCCATGATTGGGATATTATTGGTACGCAAGAGTGTAAAACTAATCAGATTAATGACTTACAAAATGTGCTAAAGGTACATAATTATGAGGTTATAGGCAGAAGCAGGGAAGAAGATCCGGTAGAAGGTGAGTTTTCTGCAATTTTCTATAAAGCTAATAGATATGAACTTATAGAAAATGGAGACTTTTGGTTGTCTGAAACACCATGCAAAGCCAGTAAAGGCTGGGATGCAGCATTCAATAGAATATGTTCTTGGGGACATTTTAAAGAGATAGCAACGGGTTTTGAATTTTATGTATTCAATATGCACTTCGACCATAGAGGGGTAGAAGCACGTCTGAAAAGTGCTGAATTGGTGGTGCAAAAGGTAAAAAGCATTGCAAAAGGTAAAACTACCATACTCACGGGCGACTTTAACGTTGATCAATACAGCGATAGTTATACCACTTTTGCAACTTCCGGATTCTTAACCGATAGCTACACTTTGGCACCAATTATTTTAGCAAATAATGGCACTTTTAATAGTTTTAATGTAGACGGAACCACGCATCATCGTATTGATCATATATTTGTTACCAATGATTTACAGGTAAATAGATATGGAGTACTCACTGATTTATACTGGTCAGATGAGGATGGTGAACCTATTAAATCCCGTGATTTCCCGGATGAGGTAAAATCCAAAAATGCAACACCTCGTTTACCATCCGATCATTATCCTGTTGTTGTTGAATTACAATACTAAATCAGATTTTTACGTTTTGCACCCATTTTATCAAGAATCTATGGAACTGTTCTGATTTCTTTTTGTATTTTTGTGCATGATCTTATCAATTTTTAAAATCAAATCTAATGTTAAATACACTGCGTGATAAAAAAGTAATTGTTGGGGTAACTGGTGGTATCGCTGCTTATAAAGCCGCTCATATAGTACGTTTGTTAGTGAAAAATGGTGCAGAGGTAAAGGTTATCATGACTGATGCCGCTAAAGAATTTATTACACCGCTTACTTTATCAACTTTGTCGAAGAACCCCGTCGTTTCCGGATTTTTTGATGAAAAAGATGGTAATTGGAATAGCCATGTTGATTTAGGACTGTGGGCTGATGCTCTTTTAATTGCGCCGGCTACCGCCAATACCATGAGCAAAATGGTGAATGGTGCTGCCGATAATTTGCTTATAGCTACCTATTTAGCTGCTAAATGCCCTGTGTTTATTGCTCCTGCCATGGACTTGCATATGTTTACGCATCCAAGTACTACTAACAATTTAGAAATACTTAAAAAACGCGGTAATTATATTATAGATCCTGTAGCAGGTGAATTGGCAAGCGGTCTTGAAGGCAAAGGACGATTGGATGAACCGGAAAATATTGTTAGATATCTCCAAGATTATTTCGTTCCTAAAAATATGTTAGGCAAGAAAATCCTGATTACAGTTGGACCAACCTACGAAAAGATAGATTTAGTAAGGTATATAGGGAATTATTCTTCCGGAAAAATGGGTTTTGCCTTAGCTGAAAATTGTGCAAGAAGAGGGGCAGATGTAATCTTGATTTCTGGACCTGTTTCATTGAGCACTCCCTATAAAAACATTGAGAGAATCAATGTGGACACCACTGAGCAAATGTATAATAAGGTGATGACCCATTTTGAAAATATGGACGGTGCTATTATGTGTGCTGCGGTATCTGACTTTACGCCAGTAGAAAAATTGGATAATAAAATGAAAAGAGGTAAAAACAATATCCAATTGGAATTGAAACCTACTGTAGATATTGCAAGCGCTGTGGGTGCCATCAAAAAACCTGAACAATTTGTGGTAGGGTTTGCCTTAGAAGCAGAAAATGGTGAAGAAAATGCCATCGCGAAAATGGAAAGGAAAAACTTGGACTTTATCGTATTGAATTACTTAAATGATCCCTTTGCAGGCTTTGGAGTTGATACGAATAAGGTGACTATCCTGCATAGAAATGGCATGGTGAAACAGTACGAATTGAAAGATAAATTGGATGTTGCGGATGATATTGTGCAGGAAATTAACACCCTACTTTTCTAAACATTCTTAATATTCTAAATAGTTTGTATGTCCACTTTAAGGTACTATATATTGCGTGTTGTTTTGTTTTTGGGAACTATCATGTCATCCCAAGCACAAGAGTTGAATTGCCGTCTGACAATCAACTCCGACAGAATACAAGGTACGAATAAGTCCGTTTTTACAACTTTGGAAAGATCAGCTTCTGAGTTTATAAATAATAGACGATGGACTGACCTTTCTTTCGAGGAAAATGAACGTATTGAATGTACGCTCAATATAATTCTTACGAAAGTTGATGGTAACCTATTTAGCGGTGAAGTGCAGGTTCAATCTCGCCGACCAGTCTTCAATGCTTCCTACAATACAGTTTTGATTAATTTTAGAGATCAGGATTTTGTATTTAATTATGATGAATTTGAAGTGCTTGAGTTTGACCCTAATACCATCACTTCCAATCTCACAGCCATGTTGAGCTATTATGCATATCTCATTATAGGCTACGATATGGACTCCTATTCCCGCGTGGGTGGAACGCCCTATTTCAATGCTGCAGAGCGCATTGTGAGTACAGCACAATCATTGGACTTGCCGGGATGGAGGGCATTTGAAAGTACTAAAAATCGCTATGCTTTAATCAATAATCTTACGGATGAGGCATTTAAGAAATTTAGAAATTATATCTATGATTACCATAGATTGGGTTTGGATGAAATGAGTATCAATGCAGTGAATGGCAGGGCGAAAATCAATAGTGGACTTGCAATTCTTAGGGAGACGAACCGCTCAAGGCCTTCAGCCATCGCTATTGCTACTTTTATGGAAGCTAAAACAGATGAAATTATCAATATATTTAAAAGAGCTACAGATACAGAAAAACGGAATGCTGTTGAAATTCTAACTGACTTAAACCCAACACTTACTGAAAAGTATGAGACAATTCTGAAACCTTAACGGATGTTGAAATCTCTTTACATATCAAATTATGCTTTGATAGCTTCTTTGAATATAGATTTTCAAAGGGGTTTGACCGTTATGACGGGTGAAACCGGTGCAGGGAAATCTATTATTTTAGGCGCTTTATCATTAATACTTGGACAAAGAGCCGATAATAAATCCATTAGATCACAAGAAGAAAAATGTATAGTTGAAGCGGTTTTTGATATTGCTGCTTATCAACATTTAAA
>CAYPYZ010000055.1:0-1417 GCA_964414805.1 uncultured Paludibacter sp. | reverse complement strand
ATTACTACAGACTTATAAGGATAGTTTCCACCAATGGAAAGCTGATGAAAAGGCCTTGCGTAACCTACGTAATAAAGCTGAAGCATCTGCTGAAGCCATAGATTTTATTCGTTTTCAATTCAATCAGTTGGAAGAAGCAAAATTACATTCCGGTGAGTTAGAGGAATTAGAAACTTCTTACGAAAGACTGAATAATATTGAAACTATCAAGACTGAATTAAGTCGTGCTACGCAACTACTTGAAGAAGAGGAGGGTGCTTTAAGTTTATTAAGAGAAACTACTGATGCCATTGCTAAAATTGTTCAATATATCCCTGAAGGGAATGACATATTAGAGCGAATTAAATCTGCTTATGTTGAAATCAAAGACTTGCGTATGGAATTGGAAACTGTGCAAGAGGATTTTGAATACAATCCTAATCTCCTTGAACAGATAGCTTTGCGCTTAAATGATTTATACACTTTATTGCAAAAATTTAAAGTGCAAACCATAGATGAATTGATCGCTAAAAGAGATGAGTTTGATGCTGATTTGCAAGAGATTGAATCTTTTGATGAAGCTATTTTGCAATTGGAGAAGCAATTGGCAGTATCTTTTGAAACTATGCAACAACAGGCTAAAGCATTGACGGATAGCCGGAAATCTCAATTAAACTATATACAAAATTATATGGTTGAGCAGTTATCGCTTTTAGGTATGCCGAATATCCAGTTTGCTGTGCAAATGACGGAGTCTAATCAATATGGTGACAATGGTAAAGATGAAGTTGAGTTTTTGTTTTCTGCTAATAAAAATCAACCTATGCAAGCTGTTTCTCGCATTGCTTCCGGGGGTGAAATTTCACGATTGATGCTTACCATCAAATCTTTAATAGCTCATAAATCCGACCTACCTACTATTATTTTAGATGAAATTGATACAGGAATTTCTGGAGAAATTGCTGATCGTATGGGTGAAATTATGTTGGAAATGAGCCAAGCTATGCAGGTTATAAGCATTACGCATTTACCGCAAATAGCTGCTAAAGGTCATACGCATTTTAAAGTTTTTAAAGATGAAACGACGGAACAAACCGAGACTTTTATGCAAGTTTTATCTCCTAAGGATAGGATAGATGAAATCGCTACTATGTTGAGTGGCAAAGAGAAAGGCAGTGCAGCTATCGAAAATGCCAAGGAATTATTGGGCGTTGATTGATTGATTGATTGATTGAAGTTTATTTCATTTCAATTGTATGGCTGCTATATTTTTAGTTTTATCTGTCATTTTAAACCTTTCATCTATTCTATAACCCACCACCCAAACAATCTCATTATCAGATAATAAAACTTGAATTGTCTGTTTTTCAAAAAGATTGATTTTCTCATCTATCAAGAAATCACTTATTTTCTTCTTCCCTTGCATTCCCAAAGGATA
>CAYPYZ010000054.1:0-10970 GCA_964414805.1 uncultured Paludibacter sp. | reverse complement strand
TTACCACCAGATTCTGAATAGCTTGAGAAAATATGGCTGTCTGACCATAACACACTCTGCACACCCAAACCAATAGCATGATTGCCGAAATCACTCTCAAGTCGTACTACAATTTGCCACAACTCGGATAGATGTCCACCCTTAAATCCAAAAGGACTAATCAGTGGTTCTCTAACAAATTGGACATCGGTTTTGGCTATGGTAATTTGTTTTGTTCCGGAGATACCTTTAGCAGAATCTATAAAACCTGTCGCTTTCTTTTTTTGACAAGATGTTAATGATAATGCCGATCCGGCTAAATATAAGCCTCCCGCTCCGACAATACTTTTCTTTAAAAAATCTCTTCTGGATTGTGCCACCATGGATGTTTATATTTTAGAACATAATGATTCATGCAAACATACGATTTATTGTAGCAAAGCATACCAATAAAAACGAAAACAATATCTCAAATAACGAAAAAGTGAGGTTTTAATCTACTAAAACCTCACTTTTTATACTTCAATAAATGAATACTATTTTTAATATTAATCTAACCGCTTAATCCTAATATTCCTCGCCTTAATTATAGAACCATGACCTAAAAACGCAATATAACCCTTCTTGTTAAATAAGCCCGGATGTTCTTTGCCGTCAGCCGTACCGTTCTTTGTGGCTTCTCTGATGTTGCCATCCACAATTACTTGGTTATTTAAGGTGATTTTGATATGATCGCCCTTAGCTATTACTTCTTGGTAGTTCCATTCTCCTACGGGCTTTAAAGCACCTCTCTGAGCGGCTATAATGCCATATACCGAACCATGGTATTGGAATTCTTCTAAATTGGCATAAATAGGTGCATCATCATCCAAAATTTGTAATTCCATACCCACATATGCAGCGTCACCTTCTTGGGGAGTACGTATACCTAAACCATTGTTGGCACCGGGTGTTAACTGAAACTCAAATCGGAAAACAAAGTCGCCGTATTCCTCCTTAGTGTACAGATTACGTGCATCCAAACGCCTTGCTTTATTAGGATAATAAACAATAGCGCCATCCTCAATCACATGATCAATTAAATTACCTGTCCAATGGTATAAATTCGTTCCATCAAACAAAACCTTGAAACCTTCTTTTTCTTCTTGTTTAGATAATTCAAAAGGTTCCGGTCTTGCAATTTCCTTGATGAAAATATTACGATATTGTACCAAACTTCCATGTGCTTGTAATTCAATTTGTTCTACAGGAAAAATAGGTTGTGACCTGTCCCAGAAGTTTTCTAATACCACATTGTCCGTAACTATCTCACCATTTAGATAAACAGTTACTCTATCACCTATCATTTTAATATAGAAAGTATTCCATTCGCCAACCCTTTGGTCTACAACCTTTAAGGGCTTGTCTTGATGGACTTTATTATTATACAATCCACCTGAACCTACCTGTGCACCAACTTTTACACGGGCTGTATCCCAAATTTGCACTTGCGGTGTACCTCTTAAATAGATGCCTGCATCCGGTTCTTTTCCGGGTAATAGTTTCCAATCTACCCACATCTCAAAATCGCCATATTTCTTTTCTGTACAGAGATTTTTACCCTTACCTGTAAAGGTCAAAATGCCTTCTTCTTCAACTACCCAAGACTCTGCTGCGGCTATATCAGCGGCCTTTTGTGCTTCAGCCAATTCTTGTGGACTAAGCTTGGCTAACTTGATGGGATCAGTTACAAATCCTTTCCAACCTGTTAAATCTTTACCATTAAAGGCTGTTACAAAAGGATTTACATCTTTATTGTCATTTAAAAATTTAGCAATGGCTTGTTGCTGATAGGCTGCATCGGGATTGCTGAGCGTCTTAGCAATCTTATCTAAAATGCGTACTGTAGCATCACTGGCGTATTGCGGATTGTTCAGCGCGATTTTCATACCTGCCTGTGCTGCATCTTCTTTCAAATCTTTATTGTCTAAGTATTGTTCAGTAAACAACAAGGCTTGGAAAGAATCCGTATTGCCTAAATGCCTAAAAATAAGTTTCTTTTGCTTGATGGTTTGAGCCAAAAGCATTACTTCTTGCAAATAATTAGCTTTCACAATGCCTGTATGCTCTGATGCTACAATTAAATTTGTCAATGCATCTACGGCTTGACTGATTTCTGTTTTGTCTTTACTCGCTCTGGCTATGTCTAATAAAGGGAAAACAGCATCAAAAGTTTTCATGCTTAATAATGCATTAAATGCTGCCTTAGCATCCGTTGTTGATTTTTTGTATCCTTCCATAATACGCGTTAAAGCAATGGGAGAACCGGTATTGGCCAATGAAGGATAATATACATAAGCCTTGTCGGTTTGCGCCATTCTTGTATTGATAATATCTAATTGCTTGTCTGTAGCTTCCGTAGATAAAGCAGCATTGATCGCAGCCTGAACATCATTGGAATTGGCCACATTCGACTGTTCAATTAAATCAAATAACTGTGGTAAGTTCCTGCTGGTAGATACATCTTTTAAACTTAAAGATGCTTGTTTTTGTACGGCTTCATCGGAGGCATTCATCATTTCCGCATAGACTAAATCATAAGCTGAGTCAGCTTTTCTTAAACTGATTAATTGTAAAGCCTTTACTTTCCCTTGCAGAGAGAAGTTTAGATATCCTGAAGTCAATGCAGGTACTATATCAGCTTCAAAAGCAGCTAATGTTTGGTAGGCAGTGTTAACAGTAGTTTCGTCTGTTTGCGACAATAGACCTACTATGGGTCGCAAAGCTACTCCACTATCAAAATTAGCCAATGATCGTACGGCAGCCTTCTGTACATCAGGATTTTTGTCTGCTATATATTTCGTAATCATCGGTGCAGCTTGTTCTGCCTTAGCATTGCCTAACCAATAAAGGAGGTTAACCCTTACCAAATCGGATTTGGTCTTTTTGGCTTGCTTACTAATTAAATCTGTTCCTTTGGCGCTTTTATTTGGGGTATAATACTCCAATACCTTAGCTACATAAACAGGGTTTTTATCCTTGATAGCTGTTTGCAAAAACTTATCATGATTTACATCAGGCAATTGCATCAATATCTCTGCACTTGCAATGCGTAAACTTGTTTGATTATTTTTAGTAGCTATTTTATGTAAAGCTTCAACTTCTTGTTGTACCTCAGCAGGTTTGTCTTTTGAAAGTTTATGCAACAGATTGATATAAGCATTGGTAGCTTGATTAGCATGAGTATCATAGGCAGTTTTTGCGGCTTCTTCTTTCAAGAAATTTACAGACTGCAAACCACCTAATTTACTCAAAACCAAATAGCTTGTATTTTGAAGTTCTTTGCAGGAAGCCTCTTTCGCAACAGCTAAAACTGCTGCTTCTGCTTTGTTGTTGCCCGTTGAACCAAGCGCATTGGTCAGTATCAATTTTTGCTTGTTGTTATGAGCTGTATTTAAATCCTTAATCAACGCATCTACAGCGGATTGGGTATTGATATTTGCCAAAGCCTGTGCTGCAGGAGAAGCCAAGAAATCATTCAATAAAAACTGAGATAGCACTGTAACACTGCTATTATCACCAATAAATTCCAACTGACGAATTAAAAATTGCTTGATATGCTTATCAAAATCGCCCTGTATAGCTTTTGCGAAAGTTGCATTTGCAATAGCTCTTTTAGCGGGATGATTGGCTATGAAGTTAGTCCAACCACTGATAGCAAACTCCACTGACTCATTGCTTGTTGTGCCGGGTGCTTCCAACATATCAATCAACATCATTAAACCTTCTTCGCCTGTATTGGTCAGCAGTTTCATGTTCTGGCTATAGGCATCGGTTTTCTCCGCCGGCATTTGTGCCAAAACATCTGCTACTATAGTTTTAGTAGTTCTATTGTCTTGTGCTTGTATTCCCATAAGGGATATCGCAAACAAAGCAATCAATAAGTATATTCTTTTGATGGGTAACATATGTTTTCTTTTTAAATTATTCCTATTTATTTTAAATACTCCATGGAGCTCTCATAGGCTCATTGGCCAATCTATTAGCTTCTGCATCATTGATAAACTCTTGTTTTACCGGATCATAATGCAATGTTCTATTCAATCTTAACGCTATAGCACCCATATTTACGATGGTTGCAGAATAATAGCCATTCACCTCATTTAAAGCAAATTTCTGACGTGTTTTAATAGACTCTAAAAAATCTACATTTTGAGGAGCAGGCTCTGGAAAATCAGCTAATTTCTTTTCCCAATTAGGAATGTCACATACGAAATTTTTGTATACATTACCTTTAGGCCCTGCTATATACGGCGTACCGGGTGTTCCGTAATCACCTCCCCAAAGTACAATCTGACAGCCATCTTCGTAAGTATAAGTGATAGAACGCCAAGTGCCAACCGCATCCGGATGTTGTTGCGGTGCATCAACTTCCACTTTGACAGGACTTGTATGATCTTTATCTAAAATGTATTGCACGGGGTCTATATAATGCTGTCCCATATCACCCAAACCGCCGGCATCATAATCCCAATAGCCACGGAAAGTACTATGAACCCTATGCGCATTATAAGGTTTGTAAGCTGCCGGGCCTAACCACATATTATAATCCAACTCTTTAGGAACAGCCTGAGGTTCCAAATAATTTTTTCCTACCCAGAAGAATTTCCAGTCGAAGCCGGTATGCTTGCTGATAGTGACTTTCAATGGCCAGCCCAACAAACCGCTTTGTACTAATTTCTTTAATGGTTTTACAGGTGTTCCTAATCCATAGAATGGATCTTTGAAGCGGAACCAAGTATTTAATCGGAAAATACTACCATATTGTTGTATAGCTTCCATCACACGTTTTCCTTCACCTATGGTTCTGGTCATAGGCTTTTCGCAGAAAATATCTTTCCCGGCTTTAGCTGCTTCAGCAGCCATGATGCCATGCCAATGGGGTGGGGTAGCAATATGCACTATATCCACATTCTTGTCTGTAATAAGATCGCGGAAGTCACCGTACAAATTGACCTTATCCTGCACCATAGAAGCAGCTTTGTCAAGATGCGTTTTATCCACATCACACATAGCTACTACGCGAGTGCCATCATATTTGATATGACCGCGTCCCATATTGCCCACGCCTATAATACCTTTAGTGAGTTGGTCGCTTGGCGCGATATACCCTCTACCTAAAACAGGGCGAGGAACAACGGTAAATAACGCCATTCCTCCTAATGATTTAATGAAATTTCTTCTGTTTGTCTTCATGTATATTTTGTTAAAAATAATTTAATTATAGTTTCATTTCCCAGCCTTTGGCATATTTTCTACTCCAAAGTTTAGCAGCAGCCTTGTTTTTCAAAATGTGCCCATTCATAGGATCAGTTTCGAAATTAGCACCTACTCTTTGAGAGATGTTACCCAATAATGCTAAAGTAGAACTGATAGCTCCCACTTCTATGTCAGCATTTAAAGCAGTCCCTTTTCTAATACCATCTAAGAAATTTAGGAAATGAAAAGCATCTAATTGTTGTGTTGGGTTGACAGTATCACCGGCACGGAAAGTAAGTTCACTTTTCACATCTTTAATCAATTTATTCTTCAAATCGTAAATTTTGTACGAATTGCCTCCCCCTATCACCAGGGTGCCGTTTTCGCCATAAAATGCACATCCTACTCCTTCACCTTCCACGCTGCGAGCATTGCAGCTTCTACCTTCCCAAGTGATTAATTTATCTTTTGCATACTCTAAATTTACGATTTGCGTATCTGGAAATTGCCAATCATCTTGATAACAATACCTGTCTCCGGAAGAACTAACCTTTGTAGGAAAGGAAACATCCATACCCCAACGAAGGATGTCTAAGAAATGCACCCCATTGTTGCCAGACTCTCCTGTTCCCCAATCGTAGAACCAATGCCAATGATAATGCAAAAAGTTGTCTTTATAAGCTTTAACCCTTGGTGCCGGACCCTGCCAAAGCTCCCAGTCCAACCATTCGGGAACAGCTACTTCCTTGCCTGTACCTATACTTGGACGGTTGGCAGCATACCAAGCTTTTCCAAAATAAACTTTCCCAATTGTCCCATCTTTAATTTCCTGAATAGCATTGATGATATTTGGCCAAGAACGCCTTTGCATACCGGTTTGTACAACTAAATTACTATATATGGCAGAAGCTTGCATCAGCATTTCATTTTCTGCCGGATTATGGCCGGTAGGTTTCTCTAAATAAACATGTTTGTCTGCTTTCATTGCCATCAAAGCAGCAGGTGCATGCCAATGTTCTGGAGTAGCAATGATAACTGCATCAAAATCTTTTAGTTCAAGAAGTTTGCGTATGTCTTTTACGCCTTTAGGGGTGTTTCCGGCTGTCTTATGAACATTAGCCTTACATTTATCGATAGCACGCGAATCAACATCGCATACATAGTTTATCTCGCAATTTGCTTGACGAGCAAAACCCGCAGCTAAAGCGTTTCCCCTGGCATTCACACCTATCGCTGCCATGCGAATTTTGTCGTTGGCTCCTACAATATTCTTATAAGATTTTGCACTTACATTCGTAATAACACCGCCCACCGACATAGCTGCCGTTCCGGTAACTGCCTTTTTAATAAACTCTCTTCTTGTTGTCATAGGTCATTGATTTATTTAAATAAAGCCAAAGATACAGACTTTTAAAATATGATATTCAATAATTTGCGTTTAGCTATCCTCATAAAACGTAAATTATACCATTTGAGGTAAAAATAACATCTATCTGTCTGTGTTTTCCAGCTTATCAATAAATTCATTTACGCAAGCTGAAAACGATTGTCAAATTTAAAATAAATTGCGCATATTTCACAGTAGTATTTCACATCTTTCATTTCTTTAACTACTAATTCGTAATAATAGCCTTGAGGTTTTAAATGTTTGCTTAATTTTGTGGATAGATAATTTCATTAATAATCAACAAGGTATTTCTTTAATGCAAGTGTATAATTGTCATAAATATTTTTGTAGATCGATATACCTAATCCTTGTTTTTTTAACTTTCCCTTTCTTGGCTTTCTCTGAAAATAAAACTTCCCTTACAAAAATAAGGGGGCAAGTCGTTGTGACAGAAAATGAAGAACTTATACCGCTGTCGTACGCCACTGTACAATTGCTGTTGGAGCAAGATAGCTCTTTTGTTGCGGGAACATCAACCGATGAGGAAGGTGAATTTGTGTTTGCATCCGTATCCAAAGGGAAGTACTTTTTGCTTGTATCCTCTATTGGCTATGAAAATATTGTTAACTCTGTGCTTGTAAATGGTAATATCCCCGTCCTTAATATTGAACCCATTCATCTGCACGAAAGTGCTGTTATGTTAGCAGAAGCTTCTGTGGTAGCCCAAAGGCGTGAAATGGTGGTTAAAAATGATACAGTAGAATATGATGCCGGAGCCTATCGCTTACGTGAAAATGCCGTTGTGGAGGATTTGTTGAAAAGACTGCCCGGAATCAGCATAGATGAGGATGGGAAAATTTTTGTCAATGGTAAGGAAGTTACAAAAGTCATGGTCGATGGACAAGATTTTTTTCGTAGCGATCCCAATCTTTCTATTAAGAATATTCCTGCACACATCATGGATAAACTGCAAATTATTGAAGATAAATCGGAGCTTTCTAAACTGACAGGTATTGATGATGGTGAAGAAAATTTAGTAATCAATATAGGTATTCAGAAAGATAAAAAACGTGGCTGGCTTTCAAGTAATAATGTAGGGCTTGGTCGCGAAACTGTCGATTATACCGGAAATCCTATGAGATATGCTGTTAATTCCTTTGCTGCTCGATTATTAGAGGAAAAACAAATAGGTATAGTTGTTAATGGCAATAATATCAACGACATGGTACTTGGTGCAAGTAATACGGCAGGGAGTGGTAAACCCGGACTCAATTCTTCTTTATCAGCCGGTGTAAATTTCTCTATGGGTAAAGAGAAAAAATCACCTTGGATTATTAATGCCGACTTGTCATATGGTCAAAAAGAAAGTATCGTCAACCGTAACGCTTTTCGCCAGTATTATTTGATGGATAGTACTTCATATCAAACAGATACCGTTACTAATATCGTTCGTTCCCGAGAAATTCGCTTTAGTGGCAAGGTAGAAAATCGCTCTATGGATAGGTGGATTTTATCTTTCAGACCTTCTGCTTCTTTTAATATTACGAATAGGGAGAATATCGGTTACTCAGTACTTCAGGCTGGAAATCTTGAAAGGGATTCAGTGAATAAAAACCAACATCATTCCTCCTCTTCAACGCCGTCGATTAATGTAAGTGGTGTTTTTACTGCTACCCACCGTTTCCAAAAACCACGGCGGCGAGCTTCTATCAGCCTTAGCTCACAGTATAGAATGTCTGATGGCGAAGGGACAACCAATGCGCATTACCACTATTACAGAAGAAAAAACAACAAGGAAGTTCTACGCGATCAACAGTGGTATACGCAGTCAACTACTTTTAACAATAGACTTTATGCTTCTTATATAGAACCTATTTTCAAGAAAAGTTCTTTGCAATTTGTTTATTGGATAAGAGCCAATGAGCGATTAAATTTGAAAAATAATTTTATACCTGATAGTACAGGAGAATACACAGTTTTGGATCTTCCTTACAGTAAAAGTATTGAAAACTTAACACTTACACAGCAATTAAGTGTAAGTTATAGAGGGGTAGGTCCCAAGCTTTCTTATGTGTTTGGTATAGATTATAATCCTTCACGTATCAGAAGCCATTCTTTTATTCAAAATGCTTCTGTTGATGGTTCTGATTCCACAATTATCTATTTTCCGGGTATAGAAAATTTTAATTTTTCACCAATAGGATATTTAATCTATAATTTTGGTGGTGGTAAAAACTTTAGATTTGATTATAGAGGTAGGTCTGTTTCCCCTACTGTTGCACAAATTGACCCTTCAAGGGATGAAAGTAATCCGAATTATATCAGGGTGGGGAATCCTGATTTAATGCCGAAATTTACACATTGGTCGCGTTTGCGATATAACGATAACGACAGGGAGAAGAAGCAATCAATCATGGTGAATGTGGAGGGGAATTATATATTAAATGACATTATTAATTTTACGGATTTTGATGCTGAAACGGGCATAAAGACGGTTAGTCCCGTTAATCAATCCGGTTCTTGGAATGCCAATATGGTGTTTCTTTTCAACCGACCGCTTTCTAATAATTTTCAAATTAACAACTATACAAGAAGTGGTATTAGGAATGATATAGGTTTTTCGACTGTGAATAGCAGTACAGGTAGTGAAAAAACGATTGCCACTATTGTCTCTTTAAATCAGGAGCTTGGCCTGACTTATAAATGGCATTGGCTTTACATGATAGGGAAGTTTAAATATGATTTAAGCAATACGACCTATTCTAATAAGAATATTTTGGATAAACATATTCAATCTACAGGTGGATTTATGAGTATGCAAATTAATTTGCCTAAATCGTGGACAGTTTCATCAGATATGAATTACCGCTATTTAACAGGGTTTTCGACAGACTATAACCAAAGTGAGTTATTGTGGAATGCAGAAATAGGGAAGAGTTTTATGAAAAATAATGCAGGTACTATTTCTTTGTTATTGAATGATATTTTGCGCCAGCAGCTGAGTATTACGCAAGTAATTACTAATAACTTTGTGGAAGACAGGCAGTTTAATACCTTACAAAGTTTTGTGATGCTGACATTTTCTTATAAGTTTAACACGATGGGAAGATAGAATTTCGAGCAAGAACTTTCCTATAGAAATTTTGAATCTAAGTATTTTTAACAGACTGTGAACGAAATGAATGCATGGTTTGTTTTAACTTTGTAGGTTACTTTTTTTTAAAACAAAGATGTTAATTTATTATATTATTATTAATTTATTGTAAATTAGGGATTTATATAGATTTACAATATCAAGTACTTTTCAATATGTTAAAAAAATCATTATCATTTACATTATTATTTTTATTTACAATAGCTGTTTCAGCCAAAAGGCCTAAGAATGTTATTTTCATGATAGGTGATGGCATGGGTATGTCGCATATTTACGCTGCTATGGTGGCTAATGGTAATTCTCTTGAGTTAGAGAGAGCACCTTATATGGGTTACTCTAAAACATATTCTGCTGATAATTTTACGACAGATTCTGGTGCAGGTGGTACTGCCTTGGCGTCCGGTGTCAAGACTAAAAACGGCATGATAGGTATGAACCCTGATTCCGTCGCGGTGGAATCAATTATGTATCAATCAGCACGTAATGGTAAATCCACAGGCTTGGTAGTAGCCAGTTCAGTGACCGATCCTACGCCGGCAACTTATGTAGCGCATCAAGTTAGTAGGTATATGGATGAAGCCATAGCATTGGATTATTTGCAAGCTGATTTGGATGTGTTTATTGGTGGTGGCAGAAAATTCTTTGATCCAAGTAAGCGTGAAGATGGTTTAAATTTAATAGATTCTTTGGATAAAAGGGACTTCCAAATTGCTTATACTATGGACGAATTGAGGAAAATAAAAGCAGGAAAAGTTGCCGGTTTATTGTTTGAACAACATCCTGATCCCATGCCTAACAGAGGCAATTTCCTTGAGGAGGCAAGCTTGAAAGCGATTGATTTGCTGAAGAAAAATAAGCAAGGTTTTTTCTTAATGATAGAAGGTTCACAAATAGATTGGGGTGCGCATGATAATGATTTTGAAAAAGTTAAGAATGAGATGTTAGATTTTGATGCTACCATAGGTAAGGTTTTGAATTTTGCCAAGAAAGATAAACAAACTTTGGTTATTATTACTTCTGATCATGAAACCGGTGGTCTGACCATCCCTAAAGGTGATATGTTGGACAGAACGATGAAACCAAAATTTTCTACTGGCAATCATACTGGAGTACCCGTTCCGGTTTTTGCTTTTGGTCCCGGAGCCGATCAGTTTATTGGTTTTATGGAGAATACTGCCTTTAAGGGGAAAATTGAGAAGTTGTTGAAATTGA
>CAYPYZ010000053.1:0-11129 GCA_964414805.1 uncultured Paludibacter sp. | reverse complement strand
GTAAAAGTAGCCAATCCAGAACTTACCGTTTGGCAAATTACCGGTGATGGCGACTGTCTGGCTATAGGTGGTAATCACTTTATCCACAGTGTCAGAAGAAATATTGACATCAATGTATTGATATTCAATAATCAAATATATGGTTTAACCAAAGGCCAATACTCTCCAACTACCATCAAAGGTCATGTTTCCAATTCATCTCCTTATGGTACTATTGAAGAGCCTTTCCGACCGGGTGAATTGACCATAGGAGCGCGCGGAACTTTCTTCGGAAGAATTTTAGATGTGGATATGAAATCCTCGCATATGACCATGTTAGCAGCTGCGAGACACAAAGGAACTTCCATAGTTGAGTGCTTGGTAAATTGTATAATTTTCTTTGATGGTGCACATCAATACTTATCCGACAAACCCACAAGAGAAGATAGAATTATCGTGTTGGAACATGGTAAGAAAATGATATTTGGGAAAGACAAGAACAAAGGTCTGATGTTGGAAGGTCTAGATTTAAAGGTAGTTACCATAGGGGAAAACGGCATTACGGAAGATGATATACTAACCCATGATGCTAAAAATCCCGATCCCATCATGCACTTGAAACTCATCTTGATGGCCGGTCCGGATTATCCGGTAGCTTTAGGCGTTATCCGCGATGTAGATGCAGAAACCTATGATGATGCTTTGATCAATCAAATCGCAGAAGTTCAAGCCAAAAGCGATATTAAAGATTTTGATGATTTGATTGCTTCTGTGGAGCAATGGGAGATGTAGATTGATACTACAAACGCTTATACACTTCCCAAATAATTATTCCTGCTGAAACGCTTACATTTAAAGAATGCTTGGTGCCGTGTTGCGGTATTTCAATACAGGCATCGCAGAGGTCTAAAACGGCTTGTTGTACACCTTTGACTTCATTACCAAACACTAAAGCTGTCTTTTGATTAGATGGGATAGTTAAATCGCATAAATCAGTACTGCCCTCCGCTTGTTCTGCTGCGTAAATCCTATAACCTGCTTGTTTTAATGCCTGTACAGAATCAATAGCATTTTCAAAATACTGCCAAGCAACTGTATCTTCTGCACCTAAAGCGGTCTTGTGAATTTCGGCATGCGGTGGTGTGGATGTAATGCCGCAAAGATGTATCTCTTCGACCAAGAAAGCATCGCAGGTACGAAATACTGAACCTACATTGTGCAAACTTCGCACATTGTCTAACACCACCACTAAAGGCGTTTTAGTAGCATCCCTAAATTCGTCGGGGCTTTTGCGATCTAATTCCGTTATTTTTAATTTTCGTATCAATCCCATGCTGTCATTAAAATCTCCACTGCCTTTTCAATCATACTATCTTTGCCTTCCGCAACATCTGCGGAGTCCAAACCAATACTCACATCCGGATCAATACCAAATTCAATATGTTGCATACGGCTATCAAACATAGGATTGGCAGAAAAGCGTACCATCCATCCATTAGGCAATTCGTTCGACAAAGGCATACCACCGCCACCACCTGATTTATCACCCAAAATAAGAGCATTGGGGGCATCCTTCATCATGCAAACAAACAGATTGGTAGCACTATAGGAAGAACGATTAGCCAATACAATCACCGGTCTTTGCCATTGCAAGCTTTTACTTGCTTCGGTTTTAACAGCCTTAGGTTCAGAAAAATCTGTATGCCCCGGTCCTGTCTTATGCTGCATATACATACTCACTGTGTCATTCTTAAAAAAATACGAGGCTAATTTTTTACAATTCTCTATAGAACCACCGCCATTATCGCGCACATCTATAATCAAACCGTACTGGCAATCTATAAAAGACTGAAAAATATGCTTGATATTGCTGTCGGTAAAGCCATTTGAAAAACTTGAATAATAAATATACCCCACGCTTTGTCCATCAGCTATACGTTGGTATTGCAGTCCACTTACACTACGGTAATTATCGCCCAAATAGCGATCATTAAAAATCAAAGAAGCATTGAAATTAGCCGGATAATCTGTAAACCAATTCCAATAGCGACTTCTGTCGAAAGCCGAATACAGATTGACATGCCCATCTTTTAATTCGGCCAACATCTCAGACATAGAATCAAAAAATGTGTATTCATCGATGGTATCCGTCTCTAAACGAGCTTCATAGACAGTATAAATTGAATCCCAATTGATGTTTTTATAATCTAAATAACAATAACGCGTATCGATGATTTTCCATAAAGTCTCAAAGTTTTCTCTATAATTATTATTGGGGTAACTGATATCATCCATACAGCTACCTAAAGCAATTACAAGCATTATTGGAAGAATAAATTTTAGCTTCATATCTTCATACTTTTATACTATTATAATCCCGGACTGATGAAATTTTCAGGCTTGTTGCTTTTCCTTCCGGCAAAACGGGCTACATCATAATTAACCCCTAAAAATACTGAAAACTCCTGCATCTGATAGGGTTGTTCACTTGCTTGATATTTCAATGCTTGCATCGAAACACCCACAGTCCAAGATGAATATTTAAACGGCATTTGGAAAGTCAAGCGTTGCCTGACACCCTGCTTATTATGTAAACTCGAAAAATGAATAGCTTCTGCTACTTTTTTGGAATTATACATTTCATAATAACTTAAACCCGGATAGGGCACAAACATACATCCCAACAAGGGAAATTCAATTTGAGTAGCCAATTGCATCACCCTTTTCTTGGTAGGGATATTATACCGGATGCCTATCATAGCGTTTAGGTTAGTAGCAATGTCCATATTTGTGGGATTATTCACATTGCGCGAATTCATTTTTACAGCATAATTAGCATCGATATTACCACCTGCATGCAGGACAATATTATTCAAATCCCTGTATTCATACAAAGTTCCATAAGCTATTTCAGTACCTACATAAGTAATCATGGCAGTGTAGGCAGGGTTATAAGTCATGGCGCCCAAACCCTCTATACGTGCAAATTCTACCCATACAGGCTTGGCAGGATTATAATACTTCAACTCATTATATTCCAAGCGTAAACCGAGTCCGCTATAATTCAGTACCGACAAATAAGGATCGGCCAAACTCACCATAGATACACCTACATAATTATTGACATTAGTAACAGACTGCAAGTCATGCTGATGCGTCTGTGCTTGTATATTCATAGCAATATTAAACCATAAAAACAGAAGAAAAATGGCCGTATGGTATAGATGGTTTTTCATCATTTTCAGAAAATTTGATGTAAAATTACTAATAATATACATAAGGGCGCAATGTATTTTACTAAAAAGATAAAAGCACGGAAGTAGGGAGTGGAAAATTTGCCATAGGAACTCATTTCTTCCTTGATTCTTTTTTTGCTTAAGAACCATCCTGTAAAGATAGAAATCATCAGTCCGCCTATGGGCATCAACACTTTAGAAGTTATATTATCAAAAAGATCGAAAAAATTCATGCCGAAGATATGTACATCTTTCCAAATGCCGAAAGAAAGTGACGCTAAAACACCTAAAAGCATGATAACGACTGACACTAAGATGGTAGTTTTGATTCTTTTGATTTTCAGTTCTTCGACTAAATACGCTACTACCACTTCCATCAGGGAAATTGCGGAAGTGAGTGCGGCAACGCATAATAAAATAAAGAACAAGATAGACCAAATATAGCCACCGGGGATTTGCGCAAACACATTAGGCAAGGTAATAAATACCAATTCCGGACCTTGAGCAGGATTAATTCCCATTGCGAAAACAGCAGGGAAAATAGCTATGGCAGCTAAAACCGACACCAAGGTATCTAAGGCAGTAACTTCAAAAACCGTATGAGAAAGGTGGTTTTTTACATTGATATAAGAGCCGTAAGTTATCATACAACCCATGCCCAAACTCAGCGAAAAGAATGCTTGTCCCATGGCACTCAGCACCACAGACGGCGTTATTTTGGTGAAATCAGGTTGGAACAAATACTTCAAACCCACAGCGCCACCCGGCAAAGTTATGGAACGTATGCCTAAAATAATAATGATGATCAGCAATAAAGGCATTAAGAATTTGGTGCTTTTTTCAATACCATCTTTAACGCCCAAGATGATGATGGTGGCAGCAATAATCATAAAGACCGCCATCCAGAAAAGCGGTCGGACGGTGTCACTACTAAATGCTGTAAAGGCTTGTGACAGTGCGACAGTATCTTTATTAGCGAACTGATTACTCACGGCTTGGTAGATGTATTCTAATGTCCAGCCCGAAATAACCGAATAAAACCCCATGATAAAAAAAGCAGTCAGCACCCCCATCACCCCAATCAGCCACCAAGATTTTCCGGGAGCAATTTTCTTAAAAGCCCCTACTGCATTGCCTTGTCCCATGCGTCCAATCACAAACTCCGACATCATCAGGGGCATGCCTATCACCACGACAAAAAAGAGGTATATAATCAAAAATGCAGCACCACCTGATTGTCCGAGTTCATAAGGAAACCGCCATATATTTCCCAATCCCACAGCCGATCCTGCAGCAGCTGCAACCACTGCCATTTTATTACTAAAGTTTATTCTTTGCGATTTCGCCATATCTATTTTAAAAAACTAATGCTGACAAAAGTAATATAATTTTATGATTGTGGGGGGTAGACATACAAATTCAATTGGCTTTCATACACATCTTTATAAAAATTAGTATCTTTGTCAACTTAATAATTCCATTTTTATAAACTGCATGGCTAAGCTTGTTTTTGCAACGCATAACCCACATAAACTAAAAGAGGTCAGAGAGATTTTACAAACTGATATGACTCTAATGAGCTTGAAAGATATTAAATGTTTGGAGAAAATTCCTGAGACTGCCGATACTTTAGAAGGAAATGCCTTGCTGAAAGCTAAACATATTTACTTGAAATATGGTTATAATTGTTTTGCGGAAGATACCGGTTTGGAAGTAGAAGTTTTAGATGGCCGACCGGGCATTTACTCGGCTCGCTATGCAGGTGTTGATCAAGATGCTCAAAAAAATATTGAGAAATTATTAAAAGACATGCAAGGTAAGAGCAATCGCAAAGCGCAATTCCGAACGGTGATAGCCCTTATTGAAGATGGTGAAGTGCATTATTTTGAAGGTATTATAAAGGGGGAAATCACTGAAAAACCCATTGGAGAAGGTGGGTTTGGATACGATCCTGTTTTTATTCCGGAAGGATATAAACAAAGTTTTGCCGAAATAGGCAATGACATAAAAAATAAAATAAGCCATAGGGCGTTAGCTATACAGCAATTGAAAAATTATTTGAATCAAAAGCAATGAAAAGAACAATTTTAATGATATCAGCCTTGATACTGTCTGTAGTATTATGGGCACAAACTGATAATCCTTTAGCAATGGGGGCTTGGAAAACGCATTTGTCATACAACAGCGTGAGCCAAGTCGTGCAATCTCCATCCAATATTTATGCTATCAGCGATGGCGCTCTCTTTTCTGTTGGGAAGGACGATGGTGACTTGCAGGTGTTTAGTAAAATCAGTGGTCTCAATGATGTGAATATCTCAAAAATTGTATATGACGACCTTGGTCAGCAATTGATAGTGGTCTACCACAATGGTAATATCGATTTACTGCACACCTTGAGTACTTATAATGTGTCTGATTTATTTAAGAAACATATGAGTGCAGATAAGACGATCAATGAGGTTTTTTGTTATGATAAACGCGCTTATATATCATGTAATTTTGGTATAGTTGTACTAAATCTTTCAAGACGAGAAATTGCTGATACCTATATTATTGGTCCAAATGCTTCAGAAATTAAAGTCGTTTCTACTACTATTCATGGCAATACTATTTATGCAATTACAGAAACAAAAATTGGAAATGAACTTATTATAAACGAAGTACTACAAGCTGATATCACTAATCCAAATTTAGTGAATTACCAATCTTGGCATGCAACAAGCGGTCTGCCGGGAAGCGGGATAATGCAGAAGATTTTTAATTTTCAAGATAAACTGATATTGCAACGCAACAATAAACTGTACGTGCGGGATGTTAGTACTAACTGGACAGCTTTACTACCTGATAAAAACATCATTGATACTAATGTCTCAAGTGGCAAATTAATAGTCGGTGATGGCTCCGCTCGCAAATATATTTTCGATGGCAATTTAAATCTAAAGGAGATAAATATGCCCATCACATCCAGCGTGGAGTATGATGCTGACAATGATTTATATTGGTTGGCCGGACAAGAATTAGGGGTTATTTCTTTTCAAGAAACAGGTGCAGAACCTAATCTGCGTTATTTTAAACCCAATGGTCCGGCAGAAAACATCCCATGGAATCTTACTTTTTCTGGAGGAAGATTATTCATGGTAAATGGTGGAAGATGGGCTTCACAAGACTTTCGAAGTGGAAAAGTAATGATTTACGACCATGGATTATGGACAGCTCATGTTGAGAATCAAATCAAAGCAATTACCGGACAATCGGCCTTAGACTTTATGAATGTAGCCGTAAATCCCAATGACCCTAAACATTTCTTCGTCACATCTTTCGGAACCGGTTTATACGAATTTAGAAATGATGAGTTTTACAAATGGCATCATCATTACAATAGTGCACTTAATTCCATATTTCCAGGAACAGGAAGTGAATACTTGTATATAAGATTGGATGGAGCTGTCTTTGACCAAAACAACAATTTATATATTGCCAATTCTAATGTTAATAATCTTGTTAAAATATTAACATTAGATAATGAATGGAAAGAACTTCATTATCCGGAAATTGCCAATCTTCCAACTGTGGGAGCTATCCTGATAAACAAACAAAATCCAAATCAAAAATGGATGCTCTCCGTAAGATATACTCCCGGAATTTTCATTTGGAATGATAAAGGAACTGTTTCGGAATCGACTGACGACCAGCATATTTTTATATCCCAATTTAATGATTTAGATAATCCGGGAGCTACAATAACACCCAATTATTTTTACTCTATAGCTCAAGATAAAAATGGTGTGGTATGGGTAGGTACTGACATCGGACCACTACTTTTCTATAATACTTCGAAAGCTTTTGATGCAGGATATACTTGTTCAAGAGTGAAAATTCCGCGTAATGATGGTACCGATCTCGCCGATTATCTTTTGCAATCTGAAAAGGTTAAGGCCATATTGGTGGATGGAGCCAATAGAAAATGGTTGGGCACCGAAAACTCAGGATTATATTTGATGTCGGAAAACGGACAAGAAACTATACATCATTTTACTTCTGCTAATAGTCCTTTGTTATCTGATAATATTATGTCCTTAGCTATGGATCCCGAAACAGGGGAATTGTTTGTTGGGACAGGCAATGGGCTGATCTCCTTCCAAACAGATGCAGCCGAAGCATTGAGTATTTTTTCCAATGTATATGCTTATCCTAACCCCGTAAGAGAAAGCTATAATGGTATTATTACCATTACCGGATTGGTAGCAAAAACACAGGTGAAAATTACCGATTTGAATGGCAATCTAATCTACCAAACTATCTCCAATGGTAAAATAGCTACTTGGGATGGTAAAGATTATCGAGGGAAAAAAGTGAATACAGGAATATATTTCGCTATTTGTGTCAATGAAGACGGAACTCAAAGTACTATTACAAAAATTATGGTGATAAATTAAAGAATTTAACTGATTGTTTCTGTAGTACACTTAATCCCTCCTAATCAAATTCATAAATTCTTCACGGGTTTTGGCTGATTGAAATACACCCGTGAAATCGGAAGTCGTGGTAACAGAATGCTGTTTTTGCACTCCTCGCATCTGCATACATAAATGTTGAGCTTCCAAAACAACCATCACACCAAGGGGATTTAAAGTATTCTGAATACATTCCTTGATTTGGGTGGTCATGCGCTCCTGCACTTGTAAACGCCTAGCAAAAACATCTACCACACGCGCTATTTTACTCAAGCCGGTGATATGATGATTGGGAATATAAGCCACATGTGCCTTTCCAAAAAATGGTAACATATGATGCTCACACATAGAGTAAAAATGAATGTCCTTCACTATCACCATTTGCTTGTAATCTTCTGTAAATTTAGCCGACATTAAAATCTGCTCCGGGTCTTGTTCATAACCTTTCAGCAAAAACTGCATAGCCTTAGCAACCCGTTCCGGCGTTTTAACCAAGCCTTCCCTTGCAGGATCTTCGCCTAATATCTTTAGAATTTCTTTGTAATGCTTTGCTAAAGCTGCCGTTTTTTCATCATCTACCAAAAATGGTTGATATGTTTTCTTTGTTTCCATAAAGGCTTATTTATCTAATACCGTAATGCGTTCTCTCACTGTATATGTATCCTTGCGTAATGCAGGAAACTTTTGTAATAACTCTTCCGTAAACTCCTTGGCTGATTCTTGATCTATAAAATCACCTAATCTCACTTTCCAAAAAGGAGATGTGTAAGTCACATAAACCTTATGCGAAGGAAATGCTTGTACTAAACGCTGTTCTATTCTAAATGCCTCATCCTTAGCTGTGCGCTGTGCATTGCTGGAAAAAACCTGCACCCTAAATCCTTGTAACTCTTTAGTGCCTGACGATTTATTCTCATTAATCAATAGCTCAATGCGAGGGTCTTGGTGAAAAAGAACACTGCCTCCGGCTGTCCCAACCGACTGCTCAATAAGTTTGAATGCGTCTTTTTGACTCTGAAAAGCACTCGAATCTTCCAATTCATATTGTGCAAAAACACCTATGGGAAGTACAGAAACTAAAACAAGAACGGCATAACGTAACATAGCGTTGCTTTTTTAATAATGATGCAAAGTTACATCTTTACCTGCTTACCTACAAGCATACTAAATTCAAATCAAGCATAATAAGGTAAAATCCTCCCCACCACACCCAAACCAATTTTTTTCTTTACTTTTGCATGTGTATAAAATTCACCTGTAAAACATGCAAAACATACCAAAACCTATACAAAATAAAAACAAAAATTATTGGAAGATAATGCTTGGTGTGCTCTTGATGGGGGTGTACCTACTGCCAATTTTTCTTTCGGTTTTTACTTATCTGAAAATTGGGACGACAACTTATATCGTATTTGGCACCGCACTCTTATCGCTCGTACTGCTGACAAGCCCGTTTGTGCTCTTCAAACTAAAAACCGCAAGCTATATCGCTATTGCGTTGATACTCTTATCTCCTTTGGAAATTATACACCTGCTACTTTACAAAGAATCCGTCGCTTTTAATTTTATAATGCTGATTTTCCAAACGGATAAAATTGAAATCTGGGAATTAATTAGTTTTCAAAAATTTGCTATCATAGTTTTTTTGCTGATAATTGCACTTAGTATCTTCTTTTCTAAAAAATGCTTACATAATCATTACCTGATTACTAAAAAATTTAGACGATATTTTTTAGTATTACTACTTGTTGCCACCGGCGCACTCTACATTTTTAGCATTAAAAGCACCTATAATAAAACTAATAATTTCAATGAAAATTATGAAAATGCTAACCGGGCTTTTGGACAGAAATTTAGGAAAATCTATCCGGCTAATATCTTTATGGCAACTTATAAAGCACATAAATTTCATCAAGAACTGAATAATATAAACCCTGAACTTCGGAATTTTAAATTCAATGCAATTAAAAATGATAAACTGCCCGAGCGGGAAATCTATGTATTAGTGATAGGCGAAACAGCCCGTTTTCACAATTTTTCTATCAATGGCTATCATCGTGAAACCACGCCTCTATTGGCACAAACGCAAAATTTAATCAGTTATACTGATGTATATTCCCAAGCAAATTATACGCAATTATCCTTGCGATTTATACTCAGTCGCGCTACTCCCCACAATCAAGATATCTATAGCAAAGAAAAAACTTTAGTGGATGCTTTCGCGGAAGCAGGTTTTGCAACTTATTGGATAGCAAATCAATCCATTGGAAATCCTTATGTAATCAGCACAGCAAAACGTTGTGATGCATCATTTTTTACCGTTAAGGAATTTGATAGTGAAGATAATTATGATGAAAATTTATGGCAATATATGGATGAAGTCTTAGCGAAAAAACAAGCCAAACAATTCATCGTTTTACATACATTAGGAAGCCATTTTCGCTATAATCTCCGATATCCGGAAGCATTTAAAAAATTTACACCTGATTTGGAAGGACGTGTAGATTATAATATGTTGAGCAAAAAAATGAAAGAACAATTGGTTAATAGTTACGATAATAGCATACTGTACACGGATTATTTTTTGGCAAAGACCATAGAAAAACTTGATAAAACCGATGCTGTGACTTATCTTTGCTACTTGTCTGACCATGGGGAAAATCTTTACGATGATGAACATGATCTTGTGTTTCATGCCGGTAATCATCTCAGTAAGTATGAAGTACATATCCCGTTTCTCTTGTGGACTTCCCCCAAGTATCAACAATATTATCAAGATAAACAAGAAACAATCACAGCAAATAAGGACAAAAAATTAGCTACCGACATAGTCTTTTATTCTTTATTGGATATGGCCAATATCATGTTGCCGGAAGATAATTTTATAAAAAGCATAGCCAATCCTGACTTAGAAGAAGACAGTATAAGGTATGTTTTGAATCCTAAATATGAAATTATAGCTGTACAATAATCATCATCTTATGGCACAAACCACACATACACAAACCCTCATTATCGTTGCTGGTGGCTCCGGACAACGCATGCAAAGTGACATTCCTAAACAGTTTTTACTCTTGCAAAACAAACCTATACTGATGCATGCCATACAAGCATTTGTAGATTATAATCCTGCAATCAATATCATTGTTGTGTTGCCTAAAGAGCATATCGAGACTTGGAAATCTCTTTGCAAAAAATATCGTTTTAAAGTGAAACATGCTACTACAGCCGGAGGTGAGACCCGCTTTGAATCTGTGAAAAATGGATTGGAACTGGCTCCGGATAGTGGATTAATTGCTGTGCATGACGGCGTGCGGCCACTCATCAACACCGCACTTATCGAGCGCTGCTTTGCGAAAGCGACAAGTCATGGAACCGCCATACCCATCGTTGATGTCAACGAAAGCATCAGAAAAATCGACAAATGCCATAGCGCTTCCGTAGATAGAGCAGACTATAA
>CAYPYZ010000052.1:0-11411 GCA_964414805.1 uncultured Paludibacter sp. | reverse complement strand
AGTAGGTTTTTGTGGAGGCTTTACGACCTTTTCATCTTTCAGTGCAGAAAACTTAAGTTTAATGCAAAACGGTCAATTCTTAACAGTTCTATTATACACAGGTTTAAGTATTCTCCTGGGCTTTTTAGCTGCGTATGTAGGGTTGGTGATAACAAACCATCCGTAAGATAAATCTTACAGTTATAGGGGCACAGCATAAGGGACAGACGGGCGTATGCAAAACGGGCGTATACAAGACGGGCGTATGCAATACGCCCATACAATACGCCCGTACAACAATAGTTTAAAGCAGTTCCTTAACGCCCATAAACAGCCAAATCCCCCAATTCTTCTTCAATGCGAAGCAATTGGTTGTATTTTGCCATACGGTCGGAACGGCTGGCAGAACCGGTTTTGATTTGACCTGAATTGGTAGCTACTGCAATATCAGCAATGGTAGCATCTTCGGTTTCACCGGAACGGTGAGAAGTTACGGAAGTATAACCTGCACGATGAGCCATTTCAATAGCATCTAAAGTCTCGGATAAGGTACCAATTTGATTTACTTTAATCAAAATAGAGTTGGCACAACCTAAATCAATACCTTTTTTCAAAAATTCAACATTGGTAACGAATAAGTCATCACCTACTAATTGGCATTTACCACCAATTTTGTCGGTCAAAACTTTCCAACCATCCCAATCTGCTTCATGCATGCCATCCTCAATAGAGTCAATAGGATATTTAGCAATGAGTTCTTCTAAATATTCCGCTTGTTCCGTAGAATTACGTTTTTTACCTTGAGGACCTTCAAATAAGCTATAGTCATAAACGCCATCTTTGTAAAACTCAGAAGCAGCGCAGTCTAAAGCAATAGTTACATCCTTGGCAGGCTCATAACCGGCATCTTTAATAGCAGTTAAAATAGATTCCAAAGCCTCTTCAGTACCGCCACTTAGATTAGGAGCAAAACCACCTTCATCACCAACAGCTGTACTTAAACCTTTAGCATTCAATACTTTTTTCAAAGCGTGGAAAACCTCAGTACCCATACGCAAGCCTTCACGGAAGGAAGTAGCGCCAACAGGACGAATCATAAATTCTTGGAAAGCGATAGGCGCATCTGAGTGTGAACCACCATTGATAATATTCATCATGGGAACAGGCAATGTATAAGCATTAGTACCACCTATATAGCGATACAAAGGCATATCAAGATATGTGGCAGCAGCTTTTGCGACAGCCAAAGAAACACCAAGCATGGCGTTGGCACCCAATTTAGATTTAGTGCTTGTACCATCCATAGCAATCATTTTAGCGTCGATAGCACGTTGTTGTAAAGCGTCAATGCCCTCTAATTCAGGAGCAATTACATTATTTACATTGTCAACAGCTTTCAAAACACCTCTACCAAGATAGCGAGACTTGTCGCCGTCACGAAGCTCTAAAGCCTCATTTTCACCGGTTGAAGCACCTGAGGGAACAGCAGCACGGCCGATCACACCACATTCTAAAACTACATCTACTTCGATGGTTGGGTTGCCGCGAGAGTCTAAAATTTCGCGTGCAAGGATTTGTTCAATTCTACTCATGTTTAAATAATTATGAATTAATTAATATGTTCCAAATGAAATTCTACATCATGAAAAGCTATAAATCAACCACAATAGCAGTTTATAAACTTATCATTTTGCGGGCACAAAGTTAAGAAAAAAATATAGTTTTTGCAATTGACCAAATGCATCACTCCAATTCCACTATCGTAATGCCTGCCCCACCCAATTGCACATGCTCATCATAAAAAGAACTGACGCCGGGAATGGTGGATAAATACTGACGAATACTTTGTTTTAATGCACCCGTGCCAGTACCATGCAATAGCCTTACGGAAGATACACCCAACATCAATGCATCATCAATAAAATACATCACGGCTTGCAGCGCTTCTTCGGCACGCATGCCACGTAAGTCTATCTCCGATTGAAAACCTAACTTACGCTGACGGACTTCCTCCACTACATTGCTGACCTTGCGTACAGGACGATTTTCAGAGCCGGAAGGCTTATTACTCATCAATTCCAATTGCTCCATTTTTACAGTGGATTTTAAGTTGCCGAAAGCCACGATGGCTGTTTTATTTTGAATTTCGATGACCTGTCCCACTGCTTGTTGTCCCTTGATACGGACTTTAGAATCTATTTTAATGACATCCGCATGGACAATTTTTTTAGTCGTTTTAGCTTGCGTTTTAGAGGGTTTTTTAAGCTTAACCGTTTGTTTTAGTTTTGGCTGCTTGCTATCATCACCGGCATCCGCTATACGTTCCTGCAAACGCTCTTTAAATTGCTTTAATTCCTCGCGGATAAGCTTAGTTTTTTCTCTATCCGCCTCTGCCTCACGTATATGTCTGATGGTCTGTTCAATTTTGGCATTGGCATCCGAAACAAGCTGTTGCGCCTGATTTTTGGCATCTTGCAAAATAGATTTTTTCTCTTTATTCAAGGCTTCTAATTGCGTTTCATATTGCTCCAAAGCATTTTGCAATTTCCGTTCATTGACCCTGATCTGTTGCCTTTTCTTTTCCCAATAACGTTTATCACGCACTATATCTTGCAAATGCTTATCATAATCCAAATGCTCTACCCCAACTTTCTCTGCCGCATCCGCAATTAGGTCTTCCGGCAAACCGATTTTTCGGGCAATTTCAACCGCAAAAGAAGAACCCGGATTCCCTATTTCCAATAAAAACAAAGGCTGCATATGATGTCTGTCGTACAACATTGCCCCATTCACTATGCCCGCAGTAGCCTCAGCAAAATGCTTTAAATTGGTGTAATGGGTAGTGATCACTCCAAATGCCTGATTGTGATTAAAACGTTCTAAAGTCGCTTCCGCCAATGCCCCGCCTATCAAAGGTTCGGTACCGGTTCCAAATTCATCTATCAACAGCAGACTGCGTTCGTTGCTATTGCGTATGAAGAATTTCATATTCAACAGATGGGAACTATAGGTGGACAGGTCGTTTTCAAGCGATTGCTCATCTCCTATATCTATGAATATCTTTTCAAAAAGTCCGCACTGACTACTCTCATGCAGGGGTATCAACAAACCGCATTGCAGCATGTATTGAAGCAGTGCAACGGTTTTGAGGCAGACCGATTTACCGCCGGCATTCGGACCCGAAATCAGTAATATACGCTGTTCTTTATGGAGTTTAATATCCAAAGGAACCACTTTTTTCTGTTGTTTGAGAAAACTTAAATACAATAGCGGATGCAAAGCCTGCTGCCAATCTATCATGGGCGTATCATGCACTTGCGGTTTAATAGCCTGCATTTGAATAGCCAATAGTGATTTAGCCCTTAGAAAATCTATTTCACCTAAGAAATACTGCGACTGTATGATTTCATCAAAATAAGGTCGGATAAAACTACTTAATTCCACAAGGATACGCCTAATTTCTCTACGTTCTTCATTCTCCAATTCACGTATCCTGTTGTTGGCCTCCACTACTTGTGAAGGTTCTACATAGACCGTTTTACCCGTTGCCGATTCATCATGGACAATACCGGCAATTTTTCTTTTAAATCCGGGGGAGACCGGTATCACCAAACGGCCTTCTCGCAAGGTAGGCGCAACATCTTTTTCCACAAAACCATCCGCTTGTGCTTGTCTTAAGATGGTCTGTAATTTACGTGAAACCGAAGATTGTGCAGCAAGCATTTCTTTGCGTATGCGTGCCAAAGCTGTAGAAGCTTGATCTTTAATCTTACCGAACTTATCTAAAACTGCATCAATTGCTTGAATAATAGAGGGAAAAAACTGTATACCTTCGGTCAGCAAATGCAATTGCGGATATCTTTCTTTGTCCTGTCCGGCAATAAAATCGATTAAGAGTCGCACTGCCTGCAAAGATTTTCTCAATTCAAACAGCTCATTTTCATCTAAGAACAAACCTTCCAATCTCACTTTAGCAAGATAAGTCCTGATATCATAGAAATTATCAAAAGGCACAGTTTCAGAGGATTCCTGCATCAATTGTAATAGCTCATCCGTTTGATCGAGTAGCTGTTGTACTTCCGTAATATCGGAAGAAAAGCGTATAGCATCAACCTTTTCCTTTCCGAGGGAAGACATACATTGTTCTTTCAACATCCTCCGTATGGATGTGAAATCAATTTTTTGTTCAAAAGCCGCAGGATACAACATAGCGGTGCAAAGGTACAAAAAAGACTTTGTACGGCACTTTGGAAGTGAAATTTGTTGTTTGAAATAAGTTCAATTAGTAAATGCAATTTTTTGTAGAGATTCTGTTATTCCAAAAAACTATGTAATTTTGCGAAGTTTGAACAGCTACGCATCATGACCACTAAAACGCAATTTTGGATTTTTATACCTTTGGTTATTTTTACTATACTACTATTCATCATGGATTTATCCATGGGTAGTATCCAAATTCCTTTTCCAGAAATTGTTAAAGGATTGTATGGCCAATCCCAAGATCCTATTCATCATGAGATACTCCTCAACTTTCGCATGCCTAAGGCCTTAGCTGCCATTTTAGCGGGTGCTGCTTTGTCGGTTGCAGGTCTGTTAATGCAGACACTATTTCGTAATCCTTTAGCCGACCCTTATATTTTAGGGCTTAGTTCGGGGGCAAGTCTTGGTGTAGCTATGCTGATGATGAGTGGGTCTTTTCTTGGTTTAATCGCCATACAAAGCAGTTGGAGTATCATCTTAGCTGCTATCATAGGTGCTGCCTTGGTTTTATTGTTGGTAATCAGCGTGTCCTATAAGGTACAAAGCACTGTGCAATTACTGATAGTGGGTATTATGTTCGGAACTATTGCCGGTTCTTTAGTCAGTATTTTACAGTATTTCTCTAATCCGGATGCTATCAAATTATTTATACTTTGGACTTTTGGTAGTTTGAGTGCAGTGACTTATGAAAATTTACAAATGCTGTTACCTATCGTATTGATAGGGCTTGCATTATCCCTTTACTTACATAAAGATGCAGATGGGCTGTTATTAGGTGAAAACTATGCTAAAGCCTTGGGGGTAAACATCAAAACCACCAAAATCTTGATGGTTGTAGCAACAGGTATTTTAGCCGGAAGTATCACAGCATTTACAGGTCCTATTGCTTTTGTAGGCATTGCCGTTCCGCATTTGGCAAGGGGTTTATTTAAAACTTCCGTTCATAAAGTGCTGATACCTGCTTCTATTCTGATAGGTGCCTGTTTGATATTAGTTTGTGATATTATTTCACAAATACCAAGCTACACCCTCCCCATCAACACTATCAGTGCATTATTCGGAGCACCCATCATTATTTGGATAATTTTAAAAAGAAAGTAATGAGATAGTAAGTAGACAATCTAAGACTGCGGCATCACTATCCACAAAATAATATAAAGTAAGGTTCCGGGAAAACCGGCAGACAAGATGGATAAAAGCACGTAAGCAACCCGCACCAAAGTCACATCTAACCCAAGATATTCTGCTATGCCGGCACAGACACCTGCAATCATCTGATCATTCGAACGACGTAATTTTCTTTCCATAAGTATTGTTTTTGTGCAAAAATAGAAATAAAATCCGAGAAATAATCAAAAAAGTTTCTAACTTTGCAGCCTAAAATAATTAGTACGACTCCGTAGCTCAGTTGGTAGAGCAACAGACTCTTAATCTGTGGGTCCTGGGTTCGAACCCCAGCGGGGTCACTAATCACAACAAGTTTTTAATTGAATCAATGCTGCATTACCTTCCACAAATTATCGGTTCTGTCATAACAATTATCGTTATTGTTGCCCTCAAACTTATCATTAAAAAATTAGTTCGAAAGTATAAAATCAGCGATCAAAGGACAGAAGTTCGCGTAAAACAGGTCATACGCATTTTCAATATTTTCTTCAATTTAGCGGCTATCATCACTTTAATCATCATTTGGGGTGTGGATACCCGCAATCTATTCATCGCTTTATCCTCTGTTTTAGCCGTTATAGGGGTTGCTTTATTTGCACAATGGTCCATGCTGAGCAATATCACAGCAGGCGTTATTATTTTCTTTTCAGCACCTTTCAAAATAGGTGATACCATCATCATCCTTGATAAAGATTTACCTATTGAGGCTATGGTAGAAGGTATATATACGTTTTACACCCACCTAAAAACTAAAGATGGTGAAACCCATGTTTTTCCAAATTCTTTGCTTTTGCAAAAAGCGGTGAGTATAGTAAAAAAGGATAAACCTACCGATTAAACCCTGTCGGAATCACGTAAATCTACAGTGATCCTTTGAAAACATCCATGTACATGCTGAGTATGTATTTATTAGATGTACTTATTAATTAGCAAATGCTTTTGTATACCCAATACTTTTTTTACCTTTGTGTGCGCACACGGGTATTCTTCTGTGAACGATCTTATGCTCTGTGAGCTATACCATTAAAAACTATAATTAGAGATATGAAAGCATTTTTAGACGAGAATTTTCTCTTACAAACCAAGACTGCCGAAAGACTTTATCATGAGCATGCAGCACCGCAGGCTATAATCGATTATCATTGTCATCTCGATCCTGCCATGATAGCTAATAATCATCAGTTTAGCTCCATCACTGAAGCTTGGTTAGGCGGCGATCATTACAAGTGGCGCGCTATGCGTACTAACGGAATTGATGAAAAACACATCACAGGAAAAGAGAGTTCTGATTGGGAAAAATTTGAGCAATGGGCTGCCACTGTGCCATATACCATGCGCAATCCTTTGTATCATTGGACGCATTTAGAATTAAAAACAGCTTTTGGAATTGAGCAATTATTATCCCCTAAAACAGCTCAAGCCATCTTTGAGGAAACCAATGCTAAGTTGCAAACTACCGAGTTTTCAGCCCGTAATCTGATGCGAAAATATAAGGTTGAAGTCGTATGTACCACCGATGATCCCGTTGATAGTTTAGCGCATCATATCAAGATCCAACAGGATGGTTTTGAAATTAAGATCTTACCTACTTGGCGACCGGATAAGGCCATGGCAGTGGAAAATCCTACTAATTTTAGAAATTATATAGCGCAATTATCCGAAGTTTCTGATGTAAATATCAGTACTTTCGAGGATATGATAATGGCCCTTCGAAAACGGCAAGATTTCTTTGAGAGTATGGGTTGTAAGCTATCTGACCATGGTATCGAGGAGTTTTATGCAGCAGATTATACAGCCACTGAAATTAATACTATTTTTAATAAAGTTTATGGGGGAAAGGATTTATCTTTAGAGGAGATAGTCAAATTTAAATCTGCATTATTGGTTATTTTCGGAGAAATGAATTGGGAAAAAGGCTGGACGCAGCAATTTCATTATGGTGCTATCAGGAATAATAACACACGCTTATTCAAGCAATTAGGTCCTGATACCGGCTTCGATTCCATAGGCAGTTTTAATACAGCCAAAGCTATGTCGAAATACCTCAATCGCTTGGACATCAATAACAAGCTTACTAAAACCATCATTTACAATTTGAATCCTAATGATAATGAGATGCTTGCAACCATGATAGGCAACTTTCAAGATGGTTCTTTGGCAGGTAAAATTCAATTTGGTTCGGGATGGTGGTTTTTAGACCAAAAAGATGGCATGGAAAAACAATTAAATGCGCTGTCGTTGATGGGATTATTGAGCAGGTTTGTAGGCATGTTGACAGATTCACGCAGTTTTCTTTCCTATCCTCGCCATGAATATTTTCGTCGCACTTTGTGTAATCTTATTGGCAACGACATAGAAAATGGTTTATTACCGGCATCCGAATTTGATTTTATTGCTCAAATGGTTGAAAATATCTCTTATTTTAATGCTAAAAAATTCTTTGAGTTTTAAGTGATGTATCCTGGAAAACACACAAGCTTTATCAGGTAAAATCTCCAACACAGGTGGACAATAGTGGCTTTATTATTTGTTGCGTGGAATGGATAGGCACTAAAAAAGGTTCCCTTTGGGCAATAGGCGCTTTAGCTTTAGTACCACATTACAAGCTAATAAAAATGGACTAATGTACGATTTGCCATAGTGCAAAAGGTAAAAATAGCCAGTAATCTCTCAGCATTGTTATAAAGAAATATAAGGGTATTGTTGCTGCAATTGCTGTTTTTTTCTTTCCAAGGCTGCCTTGAAATCCTGATCTTCCTTACTATTGGGATGTATGCTTTTGTGGGCTTCTTGCTGACGAATATCTTCTATGGTAGCAATTAATTCTTTGGTTTCCTTCAACATAGCATAGTCTTGAAACTTCTTCCAAATATAATCCACTGCTGCAGTGGACGGATGCAACATATCATTAGTATAAAAGCGATAATCCCGCAATTCATCCATTTGTATTTCATAAGCAGGAAAATAATGTACAAAATCATGGGTTGCGCGTAACTGATCGACAGCGAGATGTAAGATACTTTTGCTGATAGTATTTGCATGTGCTCCATCTTTGAAATGCCGTACCGGACTGACAGTCAAAATTACTTGTAATTCAGGATTGATAGCTTTTAGTTTGGCTAAAAGTTCTGTATAAGCATTGACTATCTCTTCAACACCCAAGCACTTTCGCAAGAAATTTTTAGCAGGTACTTTATGACAATTAGCTACTATTTCCCCTGTACTTTTTAATGTATATACCCAGGCTGTACCAAAAGTAAGCAATAGGTAATCAGTGTATTGCAAATGTAATTTTGCTTGTGAAAACTGCAGATTCAGATTTGTTAAACAAGCATATTTATGCATGTGAGAGAACAAAGTACTATGAGCCCAACTACTCCAAAGCCAACCATTTTTAAAGATATCGTCATCTGTGAATTCTTCTTTGGTAAGTAATAAATTCAAGCTATTCGATATCGAAATAGGATTGAATAAAGTTCCGAAAGGATTAACAACAACATGAAAAGCAGCATTTTGTAATTTATTTCCAATATTATCAGAAAAACAAGAACCTAAAACCATCAATTGATGTAAGTGGTTTATCTTTGGTTCTAACGGACTAATAGGTACTGCGGTTCGGAAATTTTGCATAGGGATATTTTAATAAGTGCAACAACGTTGAAATAGTCTTATATTGAAACACAAAGATATAAAAAAAGCTGTCTCAAAACACAAGTTTCCGAAACAGCTATCCTTGGTGTTTCAGAAGTGTCCAAATGCAAACATCATTAGCAATGTGGCAATTGGGCACTTCTGAGACACCGTCTAAATAGAGAAATTAAATAATTATGAATGACTTGCTTCACAGCAAGGTTGAGGTTTTTCGGCAGATTCTTTTGTACAACAATTTGGATCTTTCTGAGCCTGAGCCTTTTCTTGACAGCAATTGGCATCTTTAGCTTTGTCAGCTTTTTCTGCATGACAGGGCTGTTCTTTAGCTTGGTCGCAAGCTGCTTTTTGTTCTGTTTGTGTACAATTTCTGTCAGATTTATCAGCTGACTGTGCAAGTAAACCACCGGCAAAAAATAAAACTAACGCTAAAATTACAATGTTTCTTTTCATACTTAATTTTTAATGATGATTAAACTACTTGAGTAGCAAAGGTTTTTACCTTTTGCATACCCATTCATTCTTGATTGTAGATGAATTGCACTATTGGCAATAATTCTGTACAGTTAAACATTTCAAAACTTGAAATTGTTTGATGTCTAGTTACTTTTTTATATTTTAAAAAGAGAATTTACCAAATTTCGTATTCTGCTCTGTATTTTCAGGTATTAATTCTAAATTATACTACTGATAACTTAAGAAGTTAGTTAGAATTTATTAATAAAAATCCTGTGTAAACCTCTATGCTCTTAGCAATACTAAATAAAAATATTAAGGGGGTGCTTGTATTTCATCAAAATATATGTAAATTTGTGCTATAAAACATTGTTGTTAAACATATTCTCTCATAAAATCTATGAGTAAAAAGGCGATAAATAATCATAAAGGTTTAAGTGAAATTGCAAGTTTTTGGGATGTCTTGACCCCGGATGAAAGACAATTTCTAATGAATAACCATAGCATTCAGCATTTCAAAAAAAATGAACTCATTCATTGTGAGGGTGATATACCTACGCATATGGTTATCATTGAATCGGGTAAAGTGAAAGTTTTTAAAGAAGGGGTAAGCAGCCGTGCGCAAATCATTCGCATGCTCAAACCGGGCGAGCATTTCGGCTATAGGGCGATTATTGCTAACGAAAATCATAACACCAATGTGGCGGCTGTTGAAAGTACTACAATTTATACCATTAAAGCTGATATTTTTCTGTCTATTTTAAAACATAATAATGCTTTTTGCTATAGATTCTTAGAAGAACTTGCCAGTGATTTGGGAACTTCCGATGCCAGAACGGTAAACCTTACTCAAAAACATATTCGTGGAAGATTGGCTGAAGCTTTATTGACTTTGAAAAAGAATTATGGCGTTGAAACCGACGGCGCAACCATCAATATTTACCTTTCAAGAGAGGATTTAGCGAATTTCTCTAATATGACCACCTCAAATGCCATACGGACTTTATCAAATTTTGCCCTTGAAAAAGTCATAGCCATGGATGGAAGGAAATTAAAAATAATCAACGAAGAAATGTTAACCAAAATCAGTAAAATGGGATAAATTGATTCATATGACTTCATCTCAGATTGATATAACTTATAATTCCGTTATTAAACTTGTTTTAAAAGGAAAACTGAAGCTCGCTTTTGATAAAACGCGCTTGCTAATCATTGAACTACAAAGGGGTGAGTTTACTGATGAGTTTGAAAACCTTTTGCAACATTATCAATATATGCTTGAATATTTTATGCGTGACATGGAAGATCCTGAACGTAAAAGTGTTTATAATAAGCTTATTGCGAGACTGATTGATTTGAATGCTGCATTGAGGGAGGAGTTGAAAGCACGCATAGATAATAATTTCGAGTATTCTCAAAAAAGGTATTTTCCACACCAACTTAGTTTTCAGTCTATCAACGACTTATATGATTCAATTCAGTTTTATCACCAACAAAAATCGCTTTCAAAACTTGCGAGTAAAGAGGCTGAAGAATCCTCTAAAAAACTCAGAAGTAATTATGAAAAATTAGTAGCAGAATTATTCGCAATTTATTGGCTGAGTACGACTTACAATGCTGATCAAAAGACTGTTTTCACTAATATTTTAAGTCCTGATTATCCTGAGAGTCTTGAACAAAGCATACTCGTTTCGGCTATTACCATGAATCTTTGGAGAAGGTTCGATCAGTATAAAGTACTATTATTGTTGGATATTTGTGAGCATAACAACATGCAAGTGAAGCAACGAGCCTTGGTGGGTTTGTTGTTTATTCTAACAAAATACAACGCGATAATGCATCTTTATCGATCTAACAGAAACCGTTTGGTACTGCATAGCGATGATTCCAGTATTTATGAA
>CAYPYZ010000051.1:0-11437 GCA_964414805.1 uncultured Paludibacter sp. | reverse complement strand
AGCTATATGCAGTGGAGGTTGTAGTATCATTAGTAAAGGCCCTAAGTCTAAAATTGAAATAATAGGTATCCCTACTTAATAAATCCTTATTTTGAATAGTAAAGAATAATTTATCCAAGGTAGAATCTGCCGTGAAATAATAAATGCTATCTCCCGTCCATAATTTATCAAACTCAGGTTTGAATTTAATGGAATCAGGGATGATAGGGAAGTATTTGCCGGCTTCAACGTCTTCTTTTAAATCAGCTAAATTTTTATTGACGTATACATATACCCGCTCAAATTTTTTGGGGTTTTTGGTATAGTAAACTATGGATGAATCGAATTCCGCTTTACTAATGCCATGTTTGATAAAAAGCGCTTGGTAGTACTTGTTTTTTTCATATTCATCATTTATTCTCTGCGATTTAAAAACGCCATCTAATAAATGATAGTCATATAAGAAAGCACGCATTTGTTTCTGATTCATAACATAGCTTGGTCGCCCGGAGCAGGCTGTAACCCAAATCGTTAGGAATATCACAAACAGTCTGAGGAGATGTTTCAGATCAGCTGTTTTTAAGATTTTATTTTTCCTTTTTAGAATCAATATGTGTATTTAAATCCTTTCTGTAAAACAACAAGATAATGGCTGCAGAGATAGTTATAGCCGAATCAGCGATATTAAAAACGGGTCGGAAAAAGATGGTATTTCCTGCGCTATTTTTTATTAAAGGAAAGTATAACATGTCCACTACTTTGCCATAAAATAACTTAGCATATCCACCGCCTTCAGGCAGAAAGGTAGCAATTTGTCCTTCACTTCCATTAAAAATAACACCATAAAAAACGGAATCAAAGATATTACCTGCGGCACCGGCTAATAATAGAGAAATTGCGAGAATAAACCCTGGACGAGCTTCTCTTTTTATTAAGAAATGTATGAAATATGCTAATCCACCAACTGCCAATATTCTAATAACAGTAAGAATCAGTTTGTCCACTAACTCCATCCCGAAAGCCATTCCGTTATTTTCTATAAAATAAATCTGAAACCAATTGAAGACATGAATACTATCTCCGAGTGCAAAATTTAATTTAATATATATTTTACTTGCTTGGTCAATGAGAATGATTAAAACAATCAGTAAGATAGATTTCTGTTTAATAGACATGATAAGATTCCTTTAAATAACAAATCGGCAAAAAGTCTGTAAGATAAGCTCTTTGCCGAGTTGCTGTAAATTCATATATTCAATTACTTCTGTTGCGATTTAGCCTCTATGCTTAAAGTTGCATGTGGTACAGCGCGCAAACGTTCTTTAGGAATTAGCTTGCCGGTTTCGCGACAAATTCCATAAGTTTTATTTTCAATTCTGATCAATGCTGCTTGCAAATGTTGAATAAATTTCATTTGCCTTTGTGCTAATCGTCCGGATTCCTCCTTGGATAAAGTAGCTGCTCCTTCTTCTAAAACTTTGAAAGTTGGAGAAGTATCCATCACATCATTACCACCAAGATTAGTTAGACCTTCTCTTAAAACTTCATAATCTTCTTGTGCTTTTTCAAGTTTTTCATTGATGATTTGGCGGAACTCTTCTAATTCGGCGTCAGAATATCTTGTTTTCTCTTTCATATGCTTATGTTTAAAATAAAAGAAATTACTTCCTTGTGAGTTCAAAAATTTTTGCGAATATACAACTTTTCTTGATATAATACAATAGTCATTTGCTTCGATGGTTCGTATCTACGAATCTCCACGATTAATATACCCTTTGCGCTATTTTTTTTACACTTTGCGTAGCCATCAAGCTATAAAAGTGAATACTTGGCACGCCATTTTTTATAAGATCCTGCGCTTGGTAGGTACACCATTCAATCCCGACTTCCACAGCTTCTTCATCAGTCTTACAAGCTTCTAATGCCTTGCTTAGTGCTTCCGGAATAACAGTATGGAAAATTTTTGGTAAGACAGTCAATTGATTCTTTAATGTAATAGGTTTAATGCCTGGAATGATAGGCACATTGATACCTATAGCCCTACATTTTTCAAGAAATTCGTAATATTTTTGATTATCGAAAAACATTTGTGTGACTAAGTATTCAGCACCATTATCCACTTTCAATTTAGCAATTTCTAAATCTCTTTCTAAAGATGGTGATTCGGCATGTTTTTCAGGATAGCACGCCATGCCGTATGAGAAAGGACGAATTTTTCCTTGTATTTGGGAACCATCTAAAAATAAGCCTTGATTAAATTGCTTGACTTGTGCTTGTAGGTCTGTGGCGTAGTGGTGACCGGTAGCTACAAACTCCGTTTCATGCTTCCCTTTATCTCCTCTTAAAAGCAATAAATTATGGATACCCAAAAACTGTAAATCTAATAAAGCATATTCGGTTTCTTCTTTTGTAAAACCGCTGCAAATGATGTGGGGTACAGCTGGTATATTGTATTTATGTTGGATAGTTGCAGCAATGGCAACCGTCCCCGGGCGATGACGATAAGCAGTCTGAATGGTCTTGCCATCAGCGGATTGTCGTTCAATCAGCTCACTTCTATGTGTAGTAATATTGATATATTTAGGGTTAAATTCTAAGAGGGTATCTATGGTGTTGAAAACATTTTCCAATCCATTTCCCTTTAAAGGAGGTAGCAGTTCAAAAGAGAAAGCCGTTTTTCCTTTTTGCGAAAATATGCTGTCGATAATGTTCATATAGTTGAATTTTGCGTGCAAGTACAAAAGTACATGTTTTATTTTATTGAAGCAATTTTTGTTTTTGTTCGTCCCTTCCTTTTTGGCTTGACCCAAAAAGGAAGCAAAAAGGTCAAGACTGCGCCGGCTTCGCTCATAAAAAAAGTCATCCATGCTAATAACATATTTTGGATATTGGTCATTAATGGATAATAACGGACTAAATTTTCTATCTATAGTTTGTTGACTTTCTAATTTATAACAAACTTGGATGTATAATTTATCGTTTTGTTTTGCTGCTACAAAATCTATTTCTCTGTTATCTATCTTGCCAACAAACACCTGATATCCTCTACATTTCAACTCTAAAAAGACAATATTTTCTAACACTCCGGAGATGATCCTATCTTTATACCCCATAGTAGCATATATCAACGAAATATCACTGACATAAAACTTCTCTTGTGTTTTTAATATCTCTTTTCCTTTTACATCATATCTCGGAACGCGGTATAAAATAAAAGCCCCTTTCAATGCATGCATATAATTATAGATGGTATTGATATCCACTTTACGTTGCTAATTCTTAAAATAATCTGCGATATTCTTTCCGGAAAAGGTGTTTCCTATATTATCGAAAGCATACTTTACAACCCTATCTAACAGCTCAATATCCCGGATTTTATACCGTTGAATGGTGTCCCTTAAAATTGCGGATGAGTAGATGTCTTTAATTATTATATAGGCTGAATCTTCTGTGTAATTGGCTGTATGTATCACAGGGAATCCCCCAAAATGCAAGTAGTTTACAAATGAATTTACACCGCCATAATGGCTTTTAAATTCTGCATATTCCTTATAGGACAACGTGTAAATGGGTATTTCAATATATCTTCCTGTGAGATAAGTAGATAGCTCTGACGATAATAAATGTGAATTTGAGCCTGTAAGAATTTTCACAAAGGGCTTATCAATAAAATCTATTAATTGCGATATGTATTCTCTGCGTTCTATCATTTTTTTTGAAGAACCACCCTTAAATCCCTCATTAAATAATTTGTTTAATCCGAATTTTTCAGTTATATTTGTATGTTTTTTCATAAAAATTATACTTGTTTTTTTGAAGCAGATTTATTGCTCTAATTTAGATTTAAGTTGTTGAAAACAAGTAGGATATAAACATTTAAGTAGAAAATTATAAAATGACTGAAGAAGAAAAAATAATCAATGGTGATTCATATGGTGCGAGTAGCATTCAGGTATTAGAAGGTTTAGAGGCGGTTCGTAAGCGTCCTGCCATGTATATAGGTGATATAAGCACTAAAGGTCTGCATCATTTGGTGTATGAGGTGATTGACAACTCGATAGATGAGGCTATGGCTGGTTATTGCGACACCATTGAGCTGACTATTCACCAAGATAATTCAATCAGCGTTCGAGATAATGGTCGTGGTATCCCCGTAGATTTTCATGAAAAAGAAGGAAAATCTGCTTTAGAGGTGGTTATGACTGTCTTGCATGCCGGTGGAAAATTTGATAAAGATAGTTATAAGGTTTCCGGCGGTTTGCATGGCGTGGGTGTTTCTTGCGTAAATGCACTTTCTTCTGATATGCGCGTGGAAGTCTCCCGTGATGGTAAACTACATGTGCAAGAGTATAGTTGCGGTATTCCCAAAGGGGATATTCAAGTGGTGGGTGAAACGGACAGAACGGGTACTTTAACTACTTTCCTTCCGGATAGCAGTATTTTCACTGAGACTATCTATAAATATGAAATCCTTTCTAACCGATTGAGGGAATTAGCATTTTTGAATGCCGGTATCACCTTGGTGTTAACGGATGAACGTGTTGTGAATGAAGAAGATGGCTCTTATAAGACTGAATCTTTTTATTCTGAAGAAGGTTTAAAAGAGTTTGTTGAATATATAGATGAAGCTCGTGAAACCTTGGTGGATGAAGTGATCCATATCGTTACCGAAAAAAATGGTACGCCGGTGGAAATTGCCATGACTTACAATACTTCCTATAATGAGAATGTACATTCTTATGTAAATAATATAAATACCATAGAGGGAGGTACGCATTTGGCCGGATTTAGGAGGGGATTGACACGTACCTTGAAGAAATATGCGGAAGACAGCAAGATGCTTGAAAGGGTGAAGGTTGAGATTAGTGGGGATGACTTCCGTGAAGGTTTGACTGCTGTTATTTCCATTAAAGTGGCTGAACCACAGTTTGAAGGGCAGACCAAAACGAAGTTAGGAAATAATGAAGTGATGGGTGCTGTGGATATGGCTGTAGGTGAGGCATTGGGTAATTACTTAGAAGAAAATCCACGTTCTGCAAAGATTATCGTTGAAAAGGTGATTCTTGCAGCTACAGCACGTGCTGCTGCCAGAAAAGCCAGAGAAATGGTGCAAAGGAAATCACCACTTTCTGGAGGTGGTTTACCCGGTAAATTGGCAGATTGTGTTGATAAAAATGCGGAAAATTGCGAATTGTTCTTAGTCGAAGGGGACTCCGCAGGTGGTACTGCCAAACAAGGACGTAGTCGCCAGTTTCAAGCAGTTTTACCCTTAAGAGGTAAGATTCTAAATGTGGAAAAAGCCATGCCGCATAAGGTCTTGGAAAGTGATGAAATTCGAAATATATATACGGCCTTGGGGGTAACTATTGGCACAGAAGAAGATAGTAAGGCACTGAATTTAAGCAAACTCCGCTACCATAAGGTGATAATCATGACGGATGCTGATGTGGATGGAAGCCATATTGCAACTTTGATTATGACTTTCTTTTTCCGCCATATGAAAGAGTTGATAGAGCAGGGTTATCTGTATATAGCCACGCCACCACTTTATCTATGTAAAAAAGGCAAAGTAGAAGAGTACTGCTGGGATGATCAACAAAGACAAGCTTTTGTTGATACCTATGGAGGTGGAGTTGAAGGTTCAGTGAATATCCAACGATACAAAGGTTTAGGGGAAATGAATGAGGTGAGGTTATGGGATACAACCATGAATCCTGAAACGCGCACTTTGCGTCAGGTGACTATAGAAAATGCGGCTTCGGCTGACCATGTATTCTCCATGTTGATGGGGGATGATGTAGCTCCTCGTCGACAATTTATTGAGGAAAATGCTACCTATGCGAAAATTGATGCATAACTAAAATCTAAGTATAAATGAATCTAACTTGGAAAAGGAGATTTGGTATCTTAAAGTCTACAGAGCGCTTTGAGAAAATAGAAAATAAATCCATGAAAAATGCAGTAATTAGCTTTCATGACGATTTTGATTGGCTTGAAAATACTGAATCTTCATGGAAATCAGGGTTCTATTTTCAAAATGAAAACTTGATTAGACAATACTCTTTTTATAATGAGCAACAAGCTAATAATGAAGGTAAAAATACCTTTATCAACAATAGCATTTTGCAAATTCAAACAAAAAAAGAGCAAGTGAATTCATTGGCTTGGCATAAAACTAAAGGTTTTGTTGAGAAAACCTTCGATTACACCGCTGATGTTATGCAAAATGCCTTAGAATTTAAACAGCAATATGGCATTTTCAGGGTGAAACTTAGATGTTCGGGACATGTCAATCATGCTTGTTGGTTGGCTTCTGAACAACAAATGCCTCATATTAATCTATTCCATTTTGATGGAAAAGATATACGCATAGGGTTTGTCAATAATCAACGCAATGCCGGAACAATTATCCAAGGTATTAAGCGTGAGCAATTCTATGTTTACAGCTTAGAATGGACGCCCGAGGAACTTCGTTGGTATGTGAATAACATCTTGGTTTACAAGGTAAAGAAAGACATTCCTGAACAAGCATTATCTGTTTATTTCAATTCTTTTATTCCTGAAAAAGGGAAAGCAGGAACCGGTAAATTAGAGGTAGATTGGATTAAAATCTATCAATACAAATAAATATGCCCATAGATTTTGTGATTACTTGGGTCGATATGGAAGACCCTGTGTGGAAGCGGGAATTTGAACGCTATTCAGGTAAAATTGATAACACCAAAAATGAGGTTTCGGAAGCCAGATTCCGGGACCATGGTATGTTGAAATACTGGTTCAGAGGGGTGGAGAAGTTTGCACCTTGGGTACGACATATACATTTTGTTACTTTTAATCAACAACCTGATTGGCTGAACACAGCTCATCCTAAATTGAAAATGGTAAATCATGAGGATTTTATACCTAAAGAATTTTTACCGGTTTTCAATGTCAATCCTATAGAAATCTATTTACATAAGATTCCCGATTTGGCTGAGCAATTCGTAAATTTCAATGATGATATATTCATTATCAGACCAATAGAACCAAGCAGATTTTTCACCGATAATCTTCCGAATGATATAGCCGCATTTCGTACAAACTACGGTTTATCACAATATGAAAAAATGCTCAGGAACAATATCAGACTAATCAATAAGCATTTTGACAAAAAAGAAGTATTGAAACGTGACCATGAAAAATGGTATGATCCATCGTATGGCAAAAGGGGTAGATTAACAAAACTACTACATGCAAAAGGTAAATTTGTTAGTTTGCGTACCCCACATAATGCACAACCATATTTGAAGAAAACCTTTGAAGCTGTGTGGGATAAATGCGAAGCTGAATTATTGCAAACAGCCCAAAGCCGTTTTAGAAGTAAGCATGATTTAACCCAAGAATTGTTTAGAACATGGCAGATTTGTAGCGCTGATTTCAAGCCATATAACACCTATCAAAAGACGAAGATGTTTCCTTTGGTATTGAAATCAAAACAAGCAGTCAAAGCCATACGTGAACAATCTTATGCTTTGATTTGTCTGAATGACCATGTGCTAATACGTAATTATGAGCAAGTTATGGAAAAAATCGAGCAATCATTTGAAAGCATTCTTCCTGAAAAATCAGCCTTTGAATTATAAATACTATCAACTAAAAAAGGCAGTTTAAAGCTCAAATTCAGATTTTTTTGGAAACAAATTCTCTAAAAAAGGGACTATTTTTTCTCTGTCTTTATCCGTCGCTCTCTCAGAATCATTTAGGCAAAATAAATCAGGTTGGTAGCGATCTAAATACTCTTGAAACCCTCCTTTATGAACGCGTAAGCGAGCAGACTCTTTTCTTTTCGTAAACTTTAATGTGCCATGATTGATGGCTAAAGCATAATAGTGTAGAATTACACGCTGAATATCTGTTGGTTGCCTGAACTGATGAGGTAGCATAGCTGCAATTTCATTGTGAAAAACGTCCGCAACCACTGCTTGAAAGTCGCTTTTTCTATAAGCATCTATATTATGGTGTAAAACACCGGGGTAGTAAACGCCATATTTTTGTTTGATAAGTGCAATGGAATTTTCTATACTTTTACGATAATTATTGGTACGAATTTTAAAGAAATTCTTAAACTTAGTTTCTAAACGCTGAAAGGGAAGGCGCTGTAATCTAACCATGGGATGGCCATGATAATCGAAAAAATATGAGGGCATCAGATGCGCATTGACAAACATATCATCATTGGCATATAGAAATTGCTCGCTCAAATCTGGTATTTTATACATAAAATACTCGATGATGCGTGAGCTAAAACAAGGTAAAAATTCAGCAGGAATAATATCAGTATGATCAATTATTTGAATTTCTGGATGCTTGGTATTCAGCCATGTAGGAACTTGATTGTCGGTGATTATATATATTTTTCTCACCCAAGGTAAGTATTTATTGACTGAGCGTAGGGAGTATTTTAACTCCTGATTGTTGACATAACGTCCTTGCGTATTGATTTGTTCCTTATTGCTTTGCAGCGATAAAGCTGCCTCTTTTTTTGCCATCCAAACCGGATCACTACCATCTACCCATGCATACACTAAATCTATTGATCTCATCGCATTAATTGTTTATCATGATGTTAGCATCAAATGAATATCATAATTGCCTCAAAGGTATATATTTATTTGCAGATTGTAAGCTAAAACAAGTACCTTTGTGCTTTAGAAAAAAACTTTTGGAAAATAATACGTCATGCGTACAAGAACTTTCTTGATAATTTTAATCTTCTTTTTTACTTATCTTCATGCCGATGAAGGGATGTGGATGTTGCCGGATATTGGGCCATTGAATATAGAACAGATGCAAGCTTTGGGCTGTCAATTAAATGCAGAGGATATTTATCATGCTGATAAAACAAGTATGAAAGATGCCATTATCGTCTTTGGTGGCGGCTGCACCGGCGTTGTGGTTTCCAAACAAGGCTTGATTTTTACCAATCATCATTGTGGTTATGCCGCTATTCAGCAACTTAGTACGGTGAAGGATAATTATTTGAAAAATGGCTTTACAGCGAAAAATATAGCAGATGAATTACCGGTTGCTGGTCTAACAGTCAAGTTTCTAAAGAGCATTACAGATGTGACAGATAGGGTTTTAGAGTCTCTGCCGGATAGTATGAGTTTTGACGAAAGGGCGAATCAACAAGAAGAAATTTTGAATACCATTAAAGAAGAATTTCAAAAGGATAATGATTATATAGTTCAAGTTAAGACTTTCCATAATGAGAATGCTTTTTATGTATTTGTTATGGAGGAATTTAAAGATATTCGTTTGGCTTATACGCCGCCATCTTCAATAGGAAAATTTGGAGGAGATACCGATAATTGGATGTGGCCGCGACATACAGGTGATTTTTCTGTGTTTCGCATTTATGCTGATTCGCTAAACCAAGCTGCGGAATATGCTGAAAGCAATCAGCCTTATATTCCTAAAAAGGTGATTCCGACTGCTTTATCAGGCTATCAAGAACATGATTTTGCTATGATATTGGGTAATCCGGGGACGACCACCCGCTATTTGAGTTCACAAGGAATATATAATAGAGTGCATGCTATCAATCGTGCTCGTATAGATGTTCGAGGCGAAAAACAGGCTGTTTGGCAAACTTTTATGAAAGATGATGAAGCTATTAATATTGCTTACGCGAATAAATATGCCGGCAGTTCCAACTATTGGAAAAACAGCATAGGCATGAATAGGGCAGTGGAGCGATTGAATATTCTGGCAAGGAAAAAAACCTTTGAAGAGCTGTTTTTGCAAAAGCTTTCGCAATCTGCTTTTCAGGAAAAATATGCAGGGGTAGTAGAAGCTCTGAATAGCAATTATCAGAAGGTTTTTCCAATTCAACACGCAAGTTCTTATCTTCGAGAAGCCTTGGTTTTTGGGTTCGAATTGCCACATATTGCTAATCATATTCAAAGTTTGTTAGCAGGTGATATGCCAACAGACAGCCTTCTCATGGAAATTGAAGAAGTGTATAAAAACTACTATTGGGAAGTGGATAAAAGCAATTTGGCAGTGATGCTAAAGACTTATAGAAATTATGTAGAACCTGCCTATTTACCGGAAGTTTATAAGCTGATAGATAAGAAATATAAAGGAGATTATCAAAAATATGCCGACCATTTATTTAAGAAAACCGTATGCAAAGATTTTGAAAGTTTCACTAAGCATTTGACAGTTAATAAAACCAAGATCAAATCCGATCCGGCTATATTATTCTCTCATGAAATTGAAGAGTTTTTATCCGATTTATTGAAAGGAGATTACGCCATCAGCATGGATTCTATTCGGCATTTGAATCGGTTGTTTGAGGCAGGTATCAAGGATTTGCAATTGATAGCGGATAATCAACTATATCCGGATGCCAATTTTACCATGCGTATGACCTATGGTACTATCAGCGGTTATCATCCTGCTGATGCTGTGACTTATGATTATTATACTACACCAAGCGGAATTTTGGGAAAAGAGATACCCAATGATAGAGAATTTCATGTGCCGGAGACATTGAAAGCAAGTATCCAAGCAGCTGATTATGGTGATTATGCAGATAAATCAACAGGTGAATTATTTGTGAATTTCCTTTGCAATACAGATATTACCGGTGGTAATTCAGGTAGTCCCGTTTTCAATGCTAAAGGCGAATTATTGGGCTTAGCTTTCGATGGTAATTGGGAAGCTATGAGCGGCGACCTGATTTTTGAACCTGAGTTACAGCGGACCATCGCTGTGGATGTCCGCTATATGCTGTATGTTATGGATAAAATTGGTGATGCCGATCGACTATTAAAAGAATTGGAATTAGTGCGATAATAGTCTATAGGACTTTAGAAAGAAACCGCTCCACCCAACATAAAGTTAATGCCTTGCACCTCATAACCATAAAATTGTTGGTACTTGCTATTTAGTAAGTTATTAAGTTTTGCAAAAGCAGAAAAAGTTTGGTTGAAGGCATAAGAAGCCCCTAAATTAATATCTAATTTTGGCTTCATTTTCAAAGAATTATTATCTAATTTAGCAAAGCGCTCTCCTTCATAAAAGACCATAGCCGAAGTTCTTAACTTTTTATTGATACGTACATCCGTCATGAATTCAGCTTCTATGGCTGGTTTCATCCAAGCATGATCTTCTGTGGCTACATTCCAGAAATTATAAGCTCCTTTTAATTCCAAATTCACTATATCTTTGATATTGTAGTACATACGTATACCAGATTTCAATAAAGAAGCATTGCTATAAACCACATCAAAGCGGTTAGTAAACAGCTGATTAAATGCTCCTTGATTCATTGGAGATGCTTCATAAGCCTTATTTACAAAGAAATAATCATCTATGATATAGCGATAATCCACATAAGCATCCACTAAAAAATTGGATACGGGTTTCAGTTTAAAACCGAAATACGGATTCACCGGCGTATAAACATCCT
>CAYPYZ010000050.1:0-11598 GCA_964414805.1 uncultured Paludibacter sp. | reverse complement strand
GGTTTAGGTCCATCTGCCCATTCTTTTGATGGTGAGAGCAGACAATGGAATATTGCTTCTTTACATCAATATGTAAATTTGCTACAGACTAACCAAGTGTTTTTTGAAAGGGAAATCCTTAGTGAACAGGAGTTTTACAATGATTATATGATGATAGCTTTAAGGACTTCTGAAGGAATTGATTTGAAGTTTTTGGAAGAAAAATTTGGTAAACAATTTTTAGAATATTGTATGCAAAATGCAGCTAATCACATAGCATCTAAAGACTTAATCCTATCAGATAATTTCTTAAAACTCAGTGCACAAGGCATTCATATGGCCGATCGTATTATAATGAACTTGATGCAAGTGGATTAAGCCCTACCCTACCTAATTCAATTAACAGTTGTTAATGCTGTTTGCTGTTTACAAAAAATCTAATTGTTTCAAACAAAAAAGACTAAATTTGTAAGGTTTTAGTGAGATAATATTATGAGATATGGCAAAAACTAAATTTAAGAGCACTTTCAAAAAGTGGTTTTGGGGATTATTTGCAGCAGGTATAGTTGTACTCGCTGCTGTTTTCTTTTTTATAAACATAGGTTGGTTGGGTTATTTACCCCCTATCGATCAATTACAAAACCCCATAGATAAATATGCTACGGAGCTGTATTCATCCGACTTAAAGCTAATTGGAAGCTTTTCTGAAAGTCGTGATAACCGTATCAAAACTGAGTATAATCAAATCTCAGAACATGTGATAGATGCTTTGGTTTCTACTGAAGATCAACGTTTTTACAGCCATTCGGGTATAGACGGGAGAGCTTTGGCGAGGGTGTTTATCAAACGTGGTTTAGTACGTAGAAAAAGTTCAGGCGGTGGTAGTACCATTACCCAACAATTATCAAAACTGCTCTATTCTCCTAAAGCTCACAATATTATCCACAGGGCATTGCAAAAGCCTATAGAATGGGTGATTGCTGTGAAATTGGAAAAAATTTACACCAAAGAAGAAATCATTACTTTATACCTGAATCAGTTCGATTTTTTATATAATGCTGTGGGAATCAAGTCTGCCGCTCATGTTTACTTCAATAAAACGCCTGACAAACTCAATATTGAGGAAGCAGCTACTTTGGTGGGTATGTGTAAAAATCCATCTCTTTACAATCCTAAGAGATTCCCTGAAAGGACGATAGAAAGAAGGAATGTGGTATTTGACCAAATGCGCAAATCCAACTATATCACGAAAGCTGAGCGGGATTCTTTAAGTCAACTACCTTTGGAATTGAATTTTCAGCGTATAGATCACAGACAAGGCCCTGCTCCTTATTTTAGAGAGTTTTTGCGCTTGACGCTAACTGCCAAAAAACCCGTTAAAAGCAATTATGCAAGTTGGCAAGAAGAAAAATACCAAGAAGATTTATGGCAATGGGAAAACAATCCACTTTTTGGATTTTGTAATAAAAACACTAAAATAGATGGAAGTCCGTATAATATTTATACCGATGGATTGAAAATTTACACTACCATAGATTCTCGCATGCAACAATATGCAGAAGAGGCAGTTAGTCAGCATATAGCAAGTCTACAAACGTCTTTTTTCAAGGAAAAGAAAGGCCGTTCTTATGCCCCCTACTCCCGTCAGGTCAGTCAGGATGAAATCAATTCCTCTTTAAACCGTTCTATGCGCGATTCGGATAGGTATAGAAGACTGAAACAATCAGGTGCTAATGCAGATGAGATTAATCGTATTTTCAATACGCCTGTGGAAATGCAGGTTTTCTCCTATAATGGTGAAATAGATACCTTGATGTCGCCCAAAGATTCCATTCGCTATATCAAGCATTTTTTGCGTTGTGGTTTTGTGTCGGTAGATGCTAAAGCCGGTCATGTAAAGGCTTATGTGGGTGGACCCGATTTTTCTCATTTTCAATATGATATGGTGACTTTAGGAAAGCGCCAAGTGGGTTCTACAATCAAACCATTTTTATATACCTTGGCAATGGATGAAGGTATGTTGCCTTGCGATAAAGTGATGAATGTGCCTATTACTCTGAAAGATGCCAATGGCAATGATTGGACGCCGCGCAATTCAAGCAATGCACGTGTGGGTGAGGAAGTTACCTTAAGATGGGGTTTAGCTAATTCCAATAACTGGATTTCAGCTTATATCATGAGTTTATTTACCCCCGAAGCTTTGGTCAAATTAATGCAGTCTTTTGGCATCAGAAGTCATTTAGATCCGGTGATATCGCTTGGTTTAGGACCTGTAGATATTTCTTTAATGGAAATGGTAGATGCTTATACTGCTTTTCAAAATAAAGGTATACGTGTTGATCCACTGTATGTTACTCGTATAGAGGACAATCACGGTAATGTGATTGCAAATTTCACCCCCAATATGTATGAGATTTTCAATGAAACTACTGCATATAAAATGATCCATATGCTTAGGAGCGTGATAGATGAAGGCACGGGCGGCAGGGTTCGCGGCAGGTATAATTTGCATATGCCTATGGGTGGTAAGACCGGTACAACGCAGAATAACTCCGATGGCTGGTTTATGGGCTTTACACCTTCTTTGGTTTCCGGTGTTTGGGTAGGTGGTGAAGATAGGTCTATACATTTCGATAATCTGGCTGAAGGTCAGGGTGCGAATATGGCATTGCCAATTTGGGCTTTGTATATGCAGCAAGTCTTGGCAGATAAATCCTTGGGCTATGCTGCCGATGAACAATTTGATATTCCGTCCTATTTTAATCCCAATGCTGGATGTCAGGATAATATTTTTGAGTGGTAATTTTAGTATTAAACCTTTATACATTAATTATTTTTCTTGAAATATAGGCTGTTCATATCGTTGGTAATCTTGTTTCATATGAGCTTTGCGAAAGCACAATGGAACACGGAGCGCATTCTGACTATTGGTCGCAATGCCCTATATTTCGAAGATTATGTACTTTCCATTCAGTATTTTAATCAGGTTATCAAAATCAAGCCTTATCTTGCTGAACCCTATATGTATCGCTCCATTGCTAAAATTCAGTTAGGTGATTACGAAGGTGCCGAATTGGATGGTAATGAGGCTATTTCTCGTAATCCTTTTATGCCACAAGCCTTTTATGCAAGGGGTTTTACAAGAATGAAGTTAGAGAAGTTTGAAGAGGCCATATATGATTTCACCAAGGCTTTGGAGTTTAGTCCGAATAATCAACACCTATTGCTTAGTCGTATGTACGCCCACGAACGATTGGAGCAATACGACGATGCCATGGCGGATGTGGATAGGTATATGCAACTCAATCCGCGTAGTCATATGTTGTGGTACGACAAAGGGCGTTTGTATATGGCGCAACAGGATACTATAGCTGCCGAGAAAGCCTTTAATAAGCTGATAGAGGCCGATAGTACTTCTTTTGTAGGTTGGAGTTCAAGAGGACTATTAAAGTTGCAACGTGAGGATTATAATGCGGCTTATGAGGATTATTCCAAGGCTATTCAATACAATTCCGATTTTTATGGGGATTATATCAATAGAGGAATTATCAATGTGGAAGCTAATCGATTTATGGAAGCTTTGTCCGATTATGATAAGGCTATTGCATTGGCTCCTAATAGTCTGAATGCCTATCTAAACAGGGCTGTTTTACGGTCAAGTTTAGGGGATGACAACAATGCTTTGGAAGATTTCCAAAAGGTTTTGTCCATGGATTCCACCATTATGGAAGCTCGTTACAGCAAGGCTTTATTGGAATTGAAGCTTAATAATTACTCAAATGCCATTGCAGATTTTCAAATTATTATCCAAAAACATCCTTACTTTCTACCAGCTTATTGGGGTATTGCAGAAGCTTATAGTGCTACGAATAATATGCGTCAGGCCTATGCATATCGTAAAAAAGCCCATGACTTGGAGGAAAACAAGGATAATATTAGAGAAAAATTGCAGGAAGATTTGGAAGCTAAAAATCAAATTGCTGCTGAAGTTCCTGAAAGTACTTTGGGCAACCGTGCTACAATTTTCAATAGATATGCTGCTCAAAATATTGATGACAATCAGACTGCTTCAAAATATACCGATGAACGCAGGGGTGCTGTGCAAAACAAGTTTGTGGATGTGGTGAATGAGCGGAATTTTGTGCTGACTTATTATTCCAAACCTGATGAATTGAGGCGTACAAATCTATATCATACCGCTATCGAAAATTATAATCATCAGCGAAAATTATCGGCAGATTTGAAAATTACTACCCATGAAATTGCATTGACTAATGAGCTTATCAATAAGCATTTCAATACTATAGAGGCTATTAGTGCCACTATAGATGATAGTACGCAGGATGCAGATATTTACTTTTATAGGGCTATGGAGTTCGCCTTGGTACAGGATTTCCAAAGTGCTATTGAGGACTTGAATAAGGCTATTTTATTGCGTTCTGACTTTGCTTTGGCTTATTTTACCCGTGCCAATATTCGTTATAAATATATAGATTATTTGAAAAACACCTTTTTAGAAAGTAATATTGCGGCAGAGTTAAAGGAGAAAAAAAACAATTTTGAACAAGAGCGTAAGTACGATGTAGAGATGCTTATGCGTGATTTGGATAAGGTCAATGAGCTATTGCCGGATTTTGCATTTAGCTATTATAATAAGGCCAATATCTTGACTACCCAACAAGATTTTAAAACGGCTATTCAAAACTATTCCAAGGCCATTGAAATAGATCAAGATTTTGCGGAAGCGTATTTTAACAGGGGTTTGACTTATCTCTTTACCGGAGAAAATGCCAAAGGTTTAGCTGATTTAAGCAAGGCCGGAGAATTGGGCATTTACCAAGCTTATAATCTGATACAGCGTTTTAAATAGGGGTTTTCTTCAACTATTTGAATAAGGGCAAAGCATCCAAAATGGTAAACCAAATGCCCATCAACAAAGGGATTCCAACTATAGTCCAAGCAATAATTAATTGAATCGGTCTTTTCGCATGACCGATATTTTCATCATAAATTACTGATGTAATTGCATTTGTACCATTTCCGGAAGCTTGATTCAAGGTATCGATTTCTGCCTTAGTCATATGGTATTTAGGATGTACCGGTTTAACCAAAAAATTACTAATCAGTCCTAATACCAACAATCCCGCAAGTATATAAAAAGTAGTATTATAGGCCTGATGTGCAGGGATTCCTCTATTCAATTGGTATTCGCGTATATAGTTGACCAATACCGGTCCTAACACCCCTGCAGTTGACCAAGCAGTCAATAAACGACCATGGATAGCACCTACCATCTGCGTCCCGAACATATCAGCCAAATAAGCAGGGATAGTGGCGAATCCACCGCCATACATGGAGATAATGATGGAGAAAGCTACGGCAAATAAAGCGATTGAACCTGCTGCACCAAGATGCGGAGCAGTCACGTAAAGTATAAATCCAAGGATAAAAAAGATATAATAGGTTGTTTTTCGTCCGATTAAATCGGAAAATGAAGACCAAATAAACCGTCCTGCTATATTAAATAAGGATAATAAACCAGTAAAACCGGCTGCTACTATGGCTATTTGTTGTAGTTGAGCGGAATCTAATTTATGGTTAGCAATGATGCGTTCTTTGTCTAAGAATTTAAGATCGAACATGTAATTAAGTGAGGTGAAATACCTTGTGGAGATTATCGGACTCGAACCGATCACCTCAACACTGCCAGTGTTGCGCTCTAGCCAGATGAGCTAAACCCCCTTTTCAAAATGTGGCACAAAGATAATCAAGTTTTGGGAATTTTGGCTACATTTGTAGAAATTTATTTTATGAGCAACGCAAAAGACAAGATTATTTTAGGAATTGACCCGGGAACGACCATTATGGGATATGGTTTATTGAAAGTCAATGGTAACCATGCAGAGATGCTTGCCATGGGTGTATTGGATTTAAGGAAACTTCCTGATCATTATGAAAAACTATCCCGAATTTTTACTCGTACTTTGTCTTTGATTGATGAATTTAAGCCCGATGAAATGGCCATTGAAGCTCCTTTTTATGGAAAAAACGTGCAATCCATGCTGAAATTGGGTCGTGCGCAAGGGGTGGCTATGTCGGCAGCACTTTACCGCCAACTACCTATTACTGAATATGCTCCTTTGCGGATTAAACAAGCTATTTCCGGCAATGGAAAGGCGTCTAAGGAACAAGTAGCCGATTTATTAAGGAGATTTTTGAAAATACCACAGGAAGATATGTTGCCACAATTAGATGCTTCAGATGGCTTGGCAGTGGCTTATTGTCATTTTTTGCAAATAGGAAAACCTATTACACAGAAGTCCTATAAAAATTGGAAGGATTTCATCGATAAAAATCCCGATAAAATCCTTCCGTAAAAATATTGATGAGTCTTATCTAAAACGTTAAGCCATAGGCAATTAGTAGATTTACTATAGCTATTATAACGATTAAGACAAATATACCTAATAAAGGTTGATTAGGATTTCTCTCTCTGAGTGCATCCAAAGTCTTCACCCAATAATGTTTACCTTCCTGCTCAAAACTAAACATATCAAAATGATAAGTCGTGAAGTAAGTCCAAATAGCTGATAAGTACATTACCGCAAGTAGTAATAAACCTATAAATGCTAAGATCTTAGCTATCAACATCATGATATTTTCTTGCGTATCAAATTGAATATGTGCCAATTGATCCAATAAAATATTTCTATCAGCTTCTACCGATTTAAGCGCTTCTTCTTTATCATTTTGAATGGAAGTAATTTCTTCATTAAGTAAGTTAATCGCATAATCAGCCAGTTCCCTTGAAGCAAAATACTTGCTTGCTTGTGCTGCTTCTAAAGCCATTGAATCCATGGCTAAGACTTCAACTTCCATAGTTTCAAGCAGTTCACCTTCTTTATAGGGAGAGTTTTTCAAGATAACACGGTATTTTCCGGGTGTAGTCCAACGGTAATAAAACAACAGACTATTTTCGGCAGTTGCTTGCATGGTTGAACTTTGAATTTCTCTGTTGTTGGCGAGATTGATGATGCTCCACACATAATCTTTATACGCAGGAAGTGGTGGCATGCTGAAACTTTGTCTTTCACCAACAAAAGCGGATCTATGGAAACTATGAATTTTACCGTCTTGAATTTGATCTTTCAAGCTGTTGGCTTGGTTTAGCTCCTTGCGAGCGTCAGTAATTTCTTGCGTAAAACTATTATCAATAGAGTCATATTGCTGATTTACAATCGCTGTTTCTGTTTGTAATAGGGCTTTATTTTTATAATTTTTAGTTACAGCAGGAATATGGTAGTCCATATTGGTCACTTCACTACCCCATTCCGAAAGATCCTTTGTGGTAATTTCTTGAATACCGAAATTTAGTAACACTATAATCAATACAGGAATAATGCTCAAAACTCCTATTCCAAGTTGTTGGAAGATTTGTGAAAAAATAAGCTTGGGCGAACGCCAAATTATAGCTTTTAGGAATGCAAAAACTTCTATATCCTCCTCCCCTTTTTCAGCCATATATGCCGGTAAATATAGGGTAGTTGCCATAAAAGCAAAAGCAAAAATAATGGCTACGGGTATAAGTATTTGTGACAAGACTACACCCAAGCCGCTGATGATATAAAGGTCGGAAAAACTTGATAAGGCCACCAAAATAGCCGTTGAAAGCGCTGCAATGGCTAACCAAAGTATAGATATTTTTATTCCCGGAAAGACCTTAGCTTTTGGAAATGATGCTGAACGATAGTAAGAAACCGTTGTGAAAACAGTATACTGAAAAAGATAAAACCCTATAAAAGAACATACTACTAACACGATTAAGTTTTGTGTAAGCAGGTATGCTAAGCCAAGTATGGCGCTTAAACCGGCAAATATCAAGAGCCTTTTAAAGGTAAATTTGATATTATGCCATTGACAAGCTTCTCCAATTTTTACTATGGCATTTTTGAAAAACTTGAAAGAGAAAACTATGATATAATGCCACAGTAATTTGGCAAGCGTAAAAATGGTAGGATGTAGAACTTCATACCATATCCATTGAATGAGCCACCAAATTTTGGAAAATACAAAGGCAATAAAAGTAAAAATGCTCGTGAAACCATAGATTCCCCAAGCGGATAAATTGAATAAGAAAATTAATAAACTGAAAATAGGAGCAAAACGTGAAAGCCAAGTATTTCCTGTATGCCAGCTCTTAATAATTATGCGTGCATTCAGCAAATAATCGGGTTTATTGCCATCAATTGCCTGTCTTAAAAAGCCTATCAATGGCAAAGCTGCCAAGATTATTAAACAAAGTGTTACTATCATGCTGATTAGATTGTAAGTTATCCTACTCTAAATGGGTTTTCGGATATTATCCCCTTATAAGATACGGAACAAAAGTATAAATTATTTTCTAAAAATGTATGCAAAAGGTAAAAATTTACTTTTTGACCTGTTGAATTAGCTCTTTGGGTTTGATGTTTTTATGTTTGGGATTGAGATGATTCCACTTTTCTTCTAATTCCCAATTAGCTCTTAAACTCAATTTCTTTTGGAAATATATCACTTCTTCCGGATGTTTTCTTTCATCCATATTACCTGTATCCCAGATACCATTTTCATTCTCATCTATAAACATTCGAGCATAATAATCACCCGGTTTTAAATATTCAAATAAAGTCCCTTTTTCAACAGCTGGCTTAGTTTGCATAACCTGCTCCTTACTATCTAAAATTTGAATAACTGCCCTATCCTCAAATTCCTCTAATGTAATAATTAAGGTGGCATATTCTTCCAAAGATTTAATTTTAAAACTGTTTTTTAAACTGTCGGATGCCTTGCCATAAATGCTAATAAATGCGGCTGAATCGATGCTTATCTCAAAACTTTGCTCTGGTTTCCATGCATACTTCAAAGCATAGCTTTTTCCAATTGAATCATTATCTACCCAATCAAATTCTACCGTTTGAGGAATAGAATCTACTATTAAATTCAAGTGGATTTTGTCAACATCCACAGAATCTACAGGTTCCGGGAAATCAAAAATGATGAGTTTATATACATCAAAACTACTACTTAAATTGGTCTTAAGACTTAAAGGTAAAACTTCCACTTGTGGTTGAACGGCAGTCTTCGGCTTAGCTGTAGTACGTGCTTTTCTTTGGAATAAACTGAGCGTATCCGTTGTTTCTACATAATTAAAGACTGAATCGGTTATTAAATAACTGATAGCCAATGATAAAGTGTCTTGTTTATACGTAATTGAATCCGGCATCCAATATATCAAACTATCTAAGTTTGCACTTTTCTCTATTAAAAAATGGGTGTTTTCATCGAAGTTTAATGGAGTAATTTTAGGCAAACTATCCTGTTTATCATTGAAATATAAGGCGAAATACTTTTCATCGGTTCTTTCCGATTTAACTAAGTATTGACGCTTTTTCTGTTCTTTAAAAAACTTCAATAGGATGTCATCCGGCTTATATACGTGATTTATATGCCTGTGAATAGTATCTATGGTCACAGAGTCTTTCCACAATGTATCAAGTTTCTCTGTAGTTGTTACAATAGGTTGGATAAGCGAATCACTAAAAGCCACACCCTCACCGGGTTGGTATTTAAAATCACGGTTTAAATCATCCAAAGCATAGATCTTATACGTGCCTGTTTTTACGTTTTGAATGGTAAATTTACCTTCTGAGTCGGTTTTGGCAATACGTGTGAAATGATCATTATTAATAGCTGTATCATGTAAATTAGTATGAATACCTACCGCTACATTGGATATTGGATCTAAATTCTCGGCACTGATAAGTTTTCCTGAAATTTTCAAACTATCGATAACATCGCCGGTTGCAAAGGAAAAAACATAGTTTTCTAAAGGGTTTTTCTCGTTCAAATCAACTATAGCATTTCCAAATAAAATACTATAAGTAGTACTGTCCTGTAAATCATCTTGTAAATTTACGGTTAGTAATTTTGCATTAGCCTTCACTATAGGTTGGGTTTTCTGAGGAGGTGAAACAATCACATTCTCTGTAACCTTATCTAAGCTTATATTTTCGTTGAAATAGACTAATATCTCTTTTTTCTTGAAATTAACAGCTTGATTTTCAGGATTTGAACGAACTACTACAGGTGGAATGGTATCTTTATCTCCCCCACTCGGTCCGGCAGATCTATTAGCACAAGCCACTAAACTTAAACTAAAAGTCACCCATATAATTTGTTTAATCCATTTCATTTGCTTCAGTTTTCAAAATCAACAAAGGTATTTGCGACCGCTAAAATACGATATTTATTGCTTATTCTAATGAAAATTAAGTTGTTATTGTCAACACTTTGTGCCCTATCCTGCATCGTAAACATTTCTTTTCTTCACAATAGTTTTTAAATAGATGTATAACTGATTGAGTATCTGCTGCATGCAGAAGTTCAAAACCCAATTCCTTCCATTTTTTAGTGATGTAGTTTTGTTCAGCCGGAATTTCCTGCAACAAAAATAAGGCTTTGTCTTTTAATTCCTGACATTCTTTATGTTTTCCATAACAAAAAATCATGGGTGCAACAGCATTTATCAATAAATTGTTGATGGTAAACCTACCTAAAGGTTTGTTTTTATGAACACTTGGCACTCCAAACAGATAATGATTTTTCCAATATTCAGAAACTTCTACTTGCTGAAATAGGTCGATTAAATGGCTTAAACTCTGAAAATTGACCATAGTATCGAACAATTTTCGATTTTGATGTAATAAGGCTGCTAATTGAGCCATGCGAATATGAGGAAAATTACTTGGTCGTAAACGCAATAGTCTCCAATGAATATTTTCTAAAGTTTGTAGGCTGTATTTTCTTTGCAGAAAAGCATACGCTTGCTTTAAGGCTACAATATAATCATCTTCGTAGTTTGTTTGTTCTAATAAACCGGAATACCCGAACAGCAAGGCTTCTAATTGTATTAAATCATCGGCTGTCTTGCTGATTAATGACCATGATATAGAACGTGTTAAACGCAAAAACGGTTCATTATTGATGCCTAATCCAAGATGTTTGGACAAGATGATGAAAAATGTTTCTTCCCAATGATTCTTATTGGTAAGTAATAGCGTGTCAAGCTCTTGTACCTTTTGCACCATTCTCTCTAACAATAAAGCATGCTTCCATTGATTGATATAAATGCTTGGAAGTCGCTGTATCTCATTTTCGCAAGCTATCCATTTAGTCGATTGAATCAAACTTTCATAATGTTGCTCAATACCATCTGTATAGCTTAATTCTATTTGAGGAATCTTTTGTCCATCCATGCGAAAGACCGGTATATCTACTTTGCGTACTACATGTAAAATCACATTATTGTAATTGACATCTGTTTGATGCTGATGTCTATTCCAATCGGAGGAACGGTAATGAATCTCTACGTTCCCTGCCCAGACTGTCTGACCAATTTTAATTTTAGCATTAAAGAAATCAGGACCAGCATGTTGATTGGGTTTACCAACATCAATGATTTCGATGGTTTGTCCATCAGTACTCCGTAAATCATGTTGAGAAAATAACTTGTATTGCCAGATATAATGCAAAATAGCCTCTTTCATAGTAAAGAAAAGATTAGAAATAGGTTAAAAAAAA
>CAYPYZ010000049.1:0-11632 GCA_964414805.1 uncultured Paludibacter sp. | reverse complement strand
AACTTATATTAAAATCCTAAATGATAACACAAAATTCATTGTTACAACTAAAGATGGTACTGTCATGGAATATGCTAAGAAACTTGTTCCCAAAAAGACATTTACTTCACAAGTAACTTCAGGAACTTACTCATGGCTACTTACTAAAGTGACAGATTCAAATGGTAACTACAGTACTTACATTTATAAATCCAATAATGAAAATACTCAAACCGTATTGGATAAAATTGAATATACTGGTAATGGAAGTACTACTCCTACACTTAAAATAGAGTTCGAATATATTGAAAAAATAGAGATTCAAAAACAACATATTGGAGGATATTATTTCGAAGACTTTTATTTATTGAAAAATATCACTGTAAAATCAGGTTCGCTTCAATTGCGTAAATACGGGCTCACACACTTGTACTCTAATGAAAGGTACTTTCTTACAACAGTAAATCTGATGGGAGAAAACAATGAAAAATTGAATGCTACAATAGTAGAATGGGGAACCGATAATGAGGTGACATCTGTAAACACTACTACAATCAGTAATCCATCAAGTTATTTATCGGAAATTACTCACAGGGTATTCAGCTCTGGCGACATTGATGGAGACGGCGTATCAGATCTGATTGAATTCTTCCGTCGTGATGACTACAGTTATCGCATTGATGATAACAGCTATAAAAAAAGTACTGCCGATCATGTTAAAGTAAGTAAAATGAAATTGGAGAATGGGAATGTTGTATACGACCAAACATTACTTAATTATAGATTAGGTGGGGCATTCAGCATGAATGACTTTAAAAATGTTAATAATATGGGATATTTGGCTGGATTTAATGGTAGCCAAAAAAAGACGCTCTTAATGCCATGTTATACGGAGTACAACGGGATAAAAGTATTTAAACTTACTGATGCTAAAGCAAGCATTCAGATAAACTGTCCGTTAAAATATACTTCAGTTATGCCGAGTTTTGTTATAGGAGATATTAATAACGATGGAATTGACGAAATTATTATTATAGAAAAAACTGATAATAATTCTCCAGCGATACCTGATTATCAAAACGGATCGGTAGTTTATGTAAAAAAGAACGATCTGTCAACAGAATATCTTAATCTTCAAGACAGTTTAATTGTTACACAATTAAATTTTGACAGCCGTATTCCTGGTTCAAGTACACAACCAAAGATTAAAGAAGTTTTTTTATCTGACTTTAATGCAGATGGATTGAAAGATTTGATAATTTGTACATCGGCAGGTTGCTTTTTCATGAAAAACAATGGTGGCGTAAAAGGTGCAGATGGAATAGTGCGAGTGGGATTCACCCAATTACCGGGGATAAATACATCGTTAGCAATGAGTGGTGGGCAATCTGTGATTAAAGGAGGCGATTTCAACGGAGATGGTATGCTTGATTTTCTGCTTTATGATGGAGTCGATGGGTTTACATTACATATCAATAATGGCAATTTTGGATTTACAAATCATCAGGTTCCCAATCTAACACTTGTTGAAGATGTGTGTGATGGAGTCAGGGGAAATACCTTTAATGATGATAAGGATGATTTTATTATCACAGATTTCAACCATGATGGTAAATCGGACATAATTGTGATTGATGTTAACTGTGTGAAAAAATGCAGTTGGATAGCACTAGGTGCCTGTATGAACCCCTATACAGCCTATGTCAACACCACTATTAAATGGTACACCTCCAATGGGACATCATTCACCCAAACTAAATCACTGACCCTTACTAACAAAAATTATTATTTCAAAGGTTATGCTACCAGTGGAGATTTCAACGGAGATGGCCGAGAAGACTTATTTTCATATGGTTCAAATCTATTTACAGGTAATAGCACTTCTGAAAACGGTTATGTTTATACCTCGTTTAATACGAACTTTGAGGCAAACCAGGCAAAATCATTTTTTAGTGGCTTAGGTAGTAAAACCACAGTAAGTTATCAACCGCTGACATTTACAAAGTATAATAATTTGGATTTTTATATCAAAGGAACGACGTCTGTTTATCCTATAGCAGACATGCAAACTTCTTTATATTGTGTGAGAAACGTGATGGATGTTGCCGAAAACGGAACATTGAATAACATCTATTCTTATGCTGGAGCTAAAGTTCATTCGCAAGGTAAAGGATATCTCGGATTTACAAATCAAACTGTGAAGGATATGCTACATAACACAAAAATTGATTTGAAAAGTGAAATGAACTATGATTTTTGCCTGCCGACAAAACAAATACAAACAACTATTAATCCTGATAATGAAGCTGTTATAGTTTCTGAGAAACAATATACAAACTTGGTTTCAGACGGTATTTACACTTCTTTACTCTCAAAAACTATTGAAACCGACAATTTGACTGGATTATCAAAAACAACTGAGTATATAACTTATGATGATGAAGGAAACTTATTACAATCAAAAACAACACAAGGGCAATTAATAAGCGAGCAAACTATTGCTTACGATCAATTCGGTAATTGGTCGTGGGGTGATAACAAGCCTGTGTCTATTACTACCACAAATAGTTATATGGGGGATGTTATGACACAAAGCACCCAATACAGTTATGATAGCAATACTGGACGATTGTTATCTGAAATCACCAATCCTGATAATTCCTTATGTACTGTTACGGAATACGACGGCTATGATAATTTCGGTCATCCGACCATCATGCGGGTAAAGGCAAAGGACAAGGAGGGCGTTGAACGCATACGTACTAGCTCCCAAATCTATACTCCTTCTGGCAGGTTTGTCCAGACCAAAACCAATGTGATAGGAGAAACCACCACCTATAATTGGGATGAAACGCGTGGTTTATTAAGCAGCGAAACCACCCACGGCAAGACCACTTATTACAGCTACGATAGTTTTGGAAAATTAAAAGAAACTAAATACCCCGATGGTAATAGGACAACACAAGTAATGCAATGGGCATCACCTGGAAATGCTATAGGTGCAAAATACTATAGCTATGCACAAAGTTCTGGCAGTGCACCTGTTACTACTTGGTACGACGTACTTGGACGTGAAGTACGGCAAGATACCTATGGACTTAATAATAAAAAAATATACGTATCAACTGAATATTATACCTCTGGAAGCAATAAGGGTAGATTATATAGGGTATCAGAACCATACTTTGAGGGAGATAGCAAAACCTGGGCAGAGACTTACAATACCTATGACCAATATGGCCGACTTACCTTGGTCACTACGCCTATGGGGCAAGACACGACGGTTTATGATGGATTATCCACCACTATTAAAACTCCCGAAGGCAGTAAAACCACCACTCTCAATAGTGCAGGACTTATAGCATCAAATACTGTAAACGGCAAAACGGTTTCCTACACTTATTATCCGTCTGGCCTTACCAAAACTGCTACTCCGCAGGGAGGACAAAGCCTGTCGATGGAATACAACCTGCAAGGAAAACGAACTAAACTAACCGACCCCGATGCAGGAGTGATAGAAACTAAGTATAATGGTTTTGGGGAATTGGTGGAAGAAAAACAAAAAATCCATGATACTGCTAACTGGATTACTACCACGAATAATTATGCTCCTACCACGGGATTGCTACAAAGCATTTCCCGCAATGGAGAAACCACCTCCTATACCTATGATACAGCATCTGGATATCCGGGCAGAATATTATCTATTAATATTCCTGGACAGCATAAACAAAGCTTTAGCTATGATGAGCTTAGTCGGGTTATTAATGTAAAAGAAGAAATAGGTGTTAATATATTTAATCAATCTACTGAGTATGATGCCTTAGGTAGAGTAAAGAAAGAAATCTATCCGAGCGGGTATTATACCAACAACTATTATGACCCATACGGATATTTAATAGAAATAAAAGATAAAAGCAATAAGTCCATTTGGAAATTTATAGAAGAAAATGCAAAAGGACAAACCCTTGAAATCCAAAAAGGAGGCAAGACCTCAACTTTTGTTTATAATAATAAAGGCATGCCTACCTCCATGCAAGCATCAGGCATAGTAAATCTAACTTATGGCTTTGAAGATAAAGGAAACCTGAGCTTTAGACAGGATAACCTGACCAATCAAAAGGAAATGTTCGTATATGATGGAATGAATCGCTTAACCAATTGGGATATCTATCAAAACAATAGCTTGGTAAAGCAAAATAGTCTGACTTATAACAGCACTACAGGTAATATCCAGACCAAGAGCGATATTGGTAACTACACGATGAATTATGGAGAAGGAAACGGTAAACCTCATGCCCTGACATCCATTTCAGGCGTACCAACTAATTTTCCTACCAATGATTTGAATGTAACTTACACCGACTTTAAAAAGATAAAAACCCTTACGGAAGGCAGTAAAAACTACACCATTACCTACGGCATAGACGATCAACGAAGAAAATCAGTTTACAAAGAAAACAACACCACCAAAGAAACACGCTATTATCTTGGCAATTACGAAGAAAAAACCGATCACACTACAGGTATTACCGAAAAAATCCATTATCTTAGCGGAGCAATTTACGTCGAACGCAGTAATGGTACGAAGCTATTATATTATGCTTATACTGATTACTTAGGTTCTTTAATTGCACTTACAAATGAAGCAGGGACAGTGGTAGAGCGCTACGCATATAATCCCTGGGGAGAAAGACGCAATCCAACCAACTGGACACAAACCGATACCCGAACAAGCTGGCTTATCAATCGTGGTTATACTATGCACGAACATCTCTCCCCCTTTGGGGGAGTTGGAGGGGGCTGTATCATTAACATGAACGGGCGTGTTTACGACCCGTTAACAGCTTCTTTTTTCAGTCCTGACCCATATATACAAGCACCGGGCAATTGGCTGAATTATAACCGATATGCTTATGCTTATGGGAATCCGTTTAAATATACGGATCCGGATGGGGAGTTTATATTTACAGTATTATCCGCTATTTTTTGCCCTGCACTATTACCTATGGCGGTTCAGATGGATATTGGTTGGATAACAGGAGGAATAGGTGCAGTTTCAAATGGAGATTCTTTCTGGAAAGGAGCTTTACCGGGGCTTGCTATTGGTACTGTTAATGGAGCCTTATCTATGATATCACCGGTTAAAATACCATTTGGGAATAGTGGTTTTGGACTTAATATTGCCCCACAGATAGCTTTAGGAACAGACGGATTAGGAATTGGTTTTAATGCTTCATTAGGTTATAATTTAGGAAAAGGATTTGATATCGGTGTAAACTTTGGTGGAACTTATTATGCCAGCGCTACCGGTACAAATGCAAGTGGTTTTGAAGGTAGATTGGGATATGGTATAAATTATAAAAGTAAATATTTCCAAGCCGGAATAGGCAGTACCTATTTCTTTAGTGGAGAGACATCGCAATTAAATGGACAAATGTATGCGGGTGGTGGAAATTGGAAGGTAACTTACGAAAACGATACTTGGGCACCGGTGCCGGGATTGTGGCAAGCTGGCGGTCCGGAAAGCGACAGGTTCAGAACTGCCGCTGTGAGATTTGATATGACAGGAGGTAAATTGAAAGGGCTTAATGCGGGACTAAATATTTTTACGGGAGAGGCTAGCGGAAAACGTACCAATGGTGTCTTTGACGGTCCAGGAGCTAATAAATACAGATTAGGAGTAATTTATGCCGGATATTATAATGCAAGAATTGGTTATAATAGCGAAAAAAACATAAGAGGACCTATTCAAAATGGTTTTCATAATATGTTTAATTACCCTCATTTTGGAGTTCTTAATATTCCCAGTCGATTATATTTTGGTTTTTATTCATCAAATCCTTATACACTATGGTAAAGAAAAAATTAATATTAATTACATTAATTTTGCTAACAAGCTGCAATACAGGTCTTATAAATTTAACAATAAAGAAAATTCCATATTTGGGAGACGAATTACGAATTGACGGTTACTACTATTCAAATTTAGATTTTAATAATAATTTAAGTGTGGCTGTATTTTACAAAGACGGATTTTGTATTCATACTCGTATAGCTTCTCCTGTTAATCAGGATACTTTAAACTATATTGAGAACGAGATTTTGCTTAATGATAAGTATATAGCAAAAATGAAAAAAGATCCATTTCATATTGGAGTATTCCAAATCATATATCCAAATATTGAGTTTGAGGTATGGGAGTATAAAGCATGGACTTTTACTTATTCAGGGAAGATAATTAATGATAGTACTTTCATTATTAATAAATCAATATGTAATGAAAATGGCAAAATCTATTTGGAAAATTTAACTTACAGATTTAAACCGTTTAGTTCCAAACCAGACAGCACGAATGTTTGGATAGAATAAATACAGAGAGGTTATATTTTGGTTTTTATTCATCAAATCCCTATACATTATGGTAAAGAAAATATATTTTTTGATGACAGTAGCTTTGTTTGCAAGTTGCTATACAAAGTTTAATGATTTAACAATGACGAAAATTCCGTATTATGAAAATGAATTGGACAAATATCCCAAATATGTTGATGATTAGCCCCCGCCACGCAGCCGGTATATGCGTCGGGTAGTGAGCCGGTATTATTTTTAGGAAGAGGCTACACGGGACACGAACACTTGGATGCGTTCTCCATTATCAACATGAATGGTCGTGTTTACGACCCACTAACAGCCTTTTTCTTTTCTCCTGACCCATATATACAAGCACCGGGCAATTGGCTGAATTATAATAGATATGCTTATGGGAATCCGTTTAAATATACGGATCCGGATGGGGAGTTTATTTACATTATTCCATCAATTAGCTTGAGTCCAGCAGGAGGATTAAATGTTTCGGTAAGTGCAGGATTTGGTATATACGGAATTGCCAGCATTGGTGGGACGGTTGGCTACAATTTCAAGAACAACAGTTGGAACTTTACAGGTGATGCTTCTCTTATGGGAGTATATATTTACGGTGGTTATAATACTAATGCAGGCTGGATAGCAGGTGGAGGATTTGGATTTGGTTTACCGGGACAAAACGGCAACCTTAGTGTCAATACCAATCTTACAAGTGCTGGAGTCAGTTGGAGCCAGAACGGTGGATGGAGTGCTAATTTTCTGGGAATGCATAGCGGCGAATCAGGACTTACTTTCGATCCGAGTGTAGGGGTGAGTTATAAAGTTAACATTGAAGTAGTTAAAGATGATATAAATTCTTTGGGAGTATGTAAAATGAATGAATCATGTTTTAAATCAAAATCAGAATACCTTGCATATTTGAAGAGCAAGGGTTTTGAAGATGGAAAATATCATATTGATAAATATGAATATCAGGAGATGACAATTGATAGTGATGGTAAAGTAAGAGGAGGAACAACTAAGGCAATCTTTATTAATAATAAGTTGATTTTTCAATCAATAATTATGCAACCTCATTCAACGATTGATTTGTTCATTGAATCTTTTAATCATGAATTGATACATGCATATGACAACTATAAATACGGATACTTCGATGCAAGAAAATCCTATACAGAAACAAAAGCATATCGTTGGACAGATCGATATTTAAATCATAGCACCATGCCCCAAAATATACCATATTACAATGGAATGTTAAAATTATACGATTTACCTACATATTTAATACCAACACCAAGTTCGTATTTGCCAATGAAGATATTTTAAAACATTATGATTATTAGTTTAATAAATAAAAGAATGATAGTTCTTTTCTCTTACATTGTAATATCTTTTTTGAGTAACTCACAGGAAAGAACATATTATTTTTATACTCCTTCCCAAATAGAGTATAATAGAAAATGTGGGAAACACGAAAGATATAATATAATTCAAATTGATGAAAAGACAAAGATGTTTGTAATTGGTAATGTTTCGGAATTTAACGATTTAATGGATATTACCTCTGTTTATTTTGGAAAATTTAATCAGAATGGAGATACTATTGTATGCCATGATGAATTACAAAGAATAACAATTAAGTTTAAAACAATAAATCAATTTACAATTAAGGCATTAAATACGACAGATCTCTTTAAAAAAGAGCATAGGTTTTATGTTGGTTTGTCAAAGAATTATGATGATAATTTCATTTATACATCTTATTTGTACACATCTGATTTAATTAACTCCCAATATTGGAGTACTGGTCTAAAGGAAGGAATTCAAAGTTATTATATGAATGGTAAAACCCAACTAATATTTTACTTGAATGGAAATGCTAAAGACTCTATTGCAACAATGAATAACGACTCATTAGAGTACTTTATCTATAAATATCATAAATGAAAGAAGAAATATACTCTACATCTATTTGGAAATTTATAGAAGAAAATGCTAAAGGACAAACCCTTGAAATCCAAAAAGGAGGCAAGACCTCAACTTTTGTTTATAATAATAAAGGCATGCCTACCTCCATGCAAGCATCAGGCATAGTAAATCTAACTTATGGCTTTGAAGATAAAGGAAACCTGAGCTTTAGACAGGATAACCTGACCAATCAAAAGGAAATGTTCGTATATGATGGAATGAATCGCTTAACCAATTGGGATATCTATCAAAACAATAGCTTGGTAAAGCAAAATAGTCTGACTTATAACAGCACTACAGGTAATATCCAGACCAAGAGCGATATTGGTAACTACACGATGAATTATGGAGAAGGAAACGGTAAACCTCATGCCCTGACATCCATTTCAGGCGTACCAACTAATTTTCCTACCAATGATTTGAATGTAACTTACACCGACTTTAAAAAGATAAAAACCCTTACGGAAGGCAGTAAAAACTACACCATTACCTACGGCATAGACGATCAACGAAGAAAATCAGTTTACAAAGAAAACAACACCACCAAAGAAACACGCTATTATCTTGGCAATTACGAAGAAAAAACCGATCACACTACAGGTATTACCGAAAAAATCCATTATCTTAGCGGAGCAATTTACGTCGAACGCAGTAATGGTACGAAGCTATTATATTATGCTTATACTGATTACTTAGGTTCTTTAATTGCACTTACAAATGAAGCAGGGACAGTGGTAGAGCGCTACGCATATAATCCCTGGGGAGAAAGACGCAATCCAACCAACTGGACACAAACCGATACCCGAACAAGCTGGCTTATCAATCGTGGTTATACTATGCACGAACATCTCTCCCCCTTTGGGGGAGTTGGAGGGGGCTGTATAATAAATATGAATGGTAGGGTTTATGATCCACTAACAGCCTCTTTTTTCAGTCCAGACCCATTCGTACAAGCACCAGACAATTGGCTGAATTACAACCGATATGCGTATGCTTATGGGAATCCGTTTAAATATACGGATCCGGATGGGGAGTGGGTACATTTAGTTGTAGGGGCTGTAATTGGAGGTACAGTAAATCTAATTGCCAACTGGAAAAAAGTTGATAATTTTTGGCAAGGGTTAGGATATTTTGGTATAGGTGCAGCAGCAGGAGCGTTGGGTGCAGGTGTTGGCGCAGGAATTAGCTCTGCAATAGCAGGAGGTAGTTTTGGAGCTGGATTTATAGGATCCTCGGGAGCTTTAACAGCTACTACGAGTTTTTGGAGCGGTGCTGCAATAGGTGGAGGGTCCGGTTTCAGCAGTGGATTTACATCGGGCTTTGGCAATGGTCTGATGCAAGGACAAAATTTTGGTCAAGCATTATGGAGTGGAACGAAGACAGGCTTGATTGCAGGTGCATCTGGTGCTGCTATTGGAGGTCTTGTTGGTGGCATTGGCGCAGCAAGACAAGGAAGAGATTTTTGGGACGGTTTCGACTATCAAAAAACGTTAGATGATGTAGTTGCAAGAGAAGGAATAAATAATCCAAATTCAAAATTTTTAGTTGCTAACAAAAAAAATGCAAGACTAGTAAACGAAACTTTTAATGGTGATATCACTAAAGTTAGAGGCAATAAGATTTTCATGTCTACCGATGGTTCAACCTATTCGGAATATGGTGTCAATTTTGGGACACAAAGTAAAGGCAATCTTACTCTAATCTCAAAACAAGTAATACGCGATAAGGCATTTTTCAGTTTGACTGATGTCGTTAGACACGAAGGCACTCACCAAGTACAAATTTTGGCAGGAATGACTGCAAGGAATTTTGCAGCAGCAAGGGCTATGGAATACGGAGCATATATGACTAATATACTTAATCCTGCAACCTCTACAACTATACAGAAAGTGTTTAATGTTTTGGTAAATGACTGGGGTATAAATCATTCTACTTTATGGGAAACAATTTTAAATCTTTATCCTTATGGACCTATACCGTAAATTGATAATATCGTTTTGTTTTTTGTTTTCAATAAATAATTTGATACAATCACAAGTCGCTTCTGATAGTGTATTCTGTTATCTCGCAACAGACAATAAACAAAATATTCAAAACGCTTTTTCAATGAAGTTCTTTGTGCATAATGCAAGTAGCGACAGTATTTGGATTTATGATTTCAATAAATATATTACTAACATTTCAGCAGTTGATTTTAGAAAAACACAAGAGAGAATATTTTATTGGGATTTACAAACATTATCAAACAAAGAGCCTGAAAATGTAGTAAACGTATCTGCTTTTGCGCCAACGGTAAAAATGTCTAAAAAACAAACTAAAGAACAAAATGTTAGTATTGTAATATCCCCCAATAGTACATTTGTTTCTGATGTTTATATGTTATTTTCCCCTTTTATCGCTTATCCCAAAGGGTATTATAAATTATGTCTTTTTGACAAAGTAACATGCAAATGTATCGCAGAAACAGTCATAGAAATGGAATAATGATGATTGTCCAAACAATTGGATTTATAGCGGAAGTTTAAATTTATATGATTTATCCCCGCTCGCGCAGATTTGTAATCTGTGTGTTGCTCGGTAGAGCAAGTTATTTTGGATGTTTGTTTTTTCAAAACAACGCACGGGTGGATACCTGCGCGAGCGGGGGGCTACTCTCGGATATGGAGTTTCTGGTGCAATGGGGGCAACAGGAATGACAACAACAGTAACAAATACAGCGAGGCAAACAGTTAATGTGGCGACAAAAGCAGCAGGGATTACAAGTTCAATGCTAAATAGTGGAACAGTCAATATTGCAATGAGTGCGATGTCGGGCGGTGGCTGGGATGGTGCTTGGAAAGCAGGAGTGGTTGGATTGGCAACAATTGGGCGAGAGGTAAAGACCCATTTTCAAAAGTAACTGTGGGTGTTGGTCCCGTTAATTTATGTTTTAACCCCTTAAACAGTCGGACAGAGTTATCTATCAAAACACTACCCGTAAAGAAACACGCTATTATCTTGGCAATTACGAAGAAAAAACCGATCACACTACAGGTATTACCGAAAAAATCCATTATCTTAGCGGAGCAATTTACGTCGAACGCAGTAATGGTACGAAGCTATTATATTATGCTTATACTGATTACTTAGGTTCTTTAATTGCACTTACAAATGAAGCAGGGACAGTGGTAGAGCGCTACGCATATAATCCCTGGGGAGAAAGACGCAATCCAACCAACTGGACACAAACCGATACCCGAACAAGCTGGCTTATCAATCGTGGTTATACTATGCACGAACATCTCTCCCCCTTTGGGGGAGTTGGAGGGGGCTGTAT